>CAYXWH010000046.1:0-7092 GCA_964468755.1 uncultured Dehalococcoidaceae bacterium | reverse complement strand
AACTCCCGCCCGGAGATAACGGTAAGCGCCGGACAGTACCAGGAATGGTTTGCCCAACTCCCCACTGATGTCCGGCAGGAGATGATAACCCGCTGGGGCTCCCCGCCGGGTAAAGTGATGGCGGAGGACGGGAAACTCTATATTCCCGGAATAGTCCTGGGCAATGTATTCATCGGGGTCCAGCCTTCCCGGGGTGTCCATGAAGACCTGGAAAAGGCATACCATGACCGTGACCTCCCCCCACACCACCAGTACCTCGGTTTCTATAAATGGCTGGAAAAGGAATTTCAGGCTGATGCCATCATCCACTGGGGGATGCACGGCACTCTCGAGTTTACCAAGGGGAAAGAGGTACCGCTTTCCGGGACATGCTACCCGGATATCCTGATTGGCACCCTGCCCCATCTCTACTACTACTGGGTGGGCAACCCCTCAGAATCGACTATCGCCAAGCGGCGGGGGTATGCGGTGACCGTTTCCCACGCGTCACCCCCCACCACCGGCGCCGACCTTTACGGCGGCTATCTGGAGCTCGAAGACCTCATCAAGGAGCATGACCGCGCCGAAGTCAACGAGAAATCACACCTTGAGGAACTTATCTCAGCAAAGGCACACGAGCTGAACCTGGATGCTGCCGATAATGGGTCCTTGAAGCTGCTGCTCTACCGGATGAAGCGACGCCTCATACCCGAAGGACTGCACCGGCTCGACTACAAGCTGGAGGGTAAAGCACTGGTAAGCTACCTGACATCGGTGCTTCGCCTTGGCCGCGAGGTGCCGTCGCTGCACGCGCTCCTGGCGGAGTGGCGGGGACATGACCCGCAAGAACTAGCGGCATGCCCCGAGCTGGCCCGCGAAGTCGACAACGAGGCAAGGCATCTGGTCGCTGAACTCCTGGCGGGCAATGCGGTGGACATCCCCGATGAGATTACGCAGTATATCCTGGAACTCAGCCGGCACATTGACCAATCGGACGAGAGCGGCGGCTTGCTCAGAGCCCTGTCCGGTGAGTACCTGCTGCCCAACCTGGGCGGCGACCCTCTTCGCACACCGGGTGTCTTCCCGGTTGGTCGCAACATGTACGAGTTTGACCCCAGACTCATCCCCACCCGGACCGCCCAGCGTCTCGGCGAAGCGGCGGCATCACAGGTGCTCAACCGGTTCCGGGAAAAACACGGGCGGTACCCGGAGAGCCTGGGACTGGTGCTCTGGGGATTCGAGACAGTGAAAACCGGCGGCGACACCATAGCCCAGATACTCAGCTACCTGGGGGTAAGACTGGTATCCCGGGCAAGCCCCTGGTTCAAAGAACTGGAGCTTATTCCGCTCGAAGAGCTGGGCAGGCCCCGGATAGACGTGGTCATTACCATCTGCGGCATCTTCCGCGACCTTTTCGGGACACACATCGACCTGCTCAACAAAGCCATTGAAATGGTTGCCGGCGCCGAAGAACCGCCCGAACACAATTACGTCCGCAAGCACTACCTGGAGACGAAGGACGGTTTCGGCGAGCTGGCCGGGGCGCGCATATTCGGTCCCGCGGACAATGAATACGCCACCTCAATGCGGACGCTGGTGGAGAGCAGCCAATGGAGCAACGAGAAGGAACTGGCGGCAAGCTATGACCGTAGCATGAGCCACGCCTACTGGGGCGGGAGTACGGTAAGAACGCCGCAGTTGTTCGAGCACCTGGTCAGCCATATTGACCTGGTTACTCAGGAGCGGGATAACACGGAGTATGAAATTACCGACCTTGACCACTACTACGAGTTCTTCGGCGGGCTGGCTCGCAGTGTCAGGGAGAAACGGGGTGAGTATCCCGAGCAGTGGTTCCTGGACAGTACCGAGGAAAATCTGGAAGTAGCCGACGCGGAAACGGTTATCGACCGGGCAACCCGGACCAGGATGCTCAATCCGAAATGGGTAGAGGGCATGCTGCGCCATGATTTCCACGGAGCGCAGAAAGTCGCCCAGAGGGTGGAGTATCTCCTCGGTCTGGAAGCCACCACCGGGCAAGTCAAGGAGTGGCTCTTTGACCAGACCGCCCGCACGCTGCTGTTTGATGACGAAATGCGCCGTAAACTGATGGAGAACAACCGGTACGCAACGCTGGATATGGCGGAGAGGATGCTGGAGGCGCACAGCCGGGGATACTGGTCGGCTGCTGCCGAGGACCTGGAAAAGCTGAAGACGCTCATTCTGGATATGGAGAACTGGCTGGAATAGACCGCCGGCACCGGTTAATCAACAATTGCACTGCACCCCCCGATGCCGCTTTATGCTCCCCCACTAAGGGTAATCCATACTTCATCGTATTGCATCCCGGCTTCAGTAAGTGATATGATTCTGTGTCACTTCAAATGCTGGCATCAATCCGGGCGCTACCGGCCAGCCCATATTTGCCGCCCGGCTTGACGGAACAATCCGGCTCACTATGGAAGAAACCAAAGGCAGTAACTACAAGTGGTTGGCGTTACTGATAGTCTCCATAGGTAACTTTATGGAAACTATAGACTTCAGTATCGTCAACATTTCCTTCCCGATACTGACCAAAGTCTTCGATACCGAACTCTCCATTACCCTGTGGGTAACCGTCGCCTACCTGCTGGTAAGTACCGGCCTCATGCTCATCATCGGCAGGCTAGGTGACATATTCAGCCGTAAAAAAGTATACATTCTGGGCTTTGCCTGCTTTACCACCGGTCTAATCCTGTGCTCCCTTTCACAGAGTATTGTCCATCTGATTGTGTCCCGCGTGGTCCAAGGGATTGGTGGCGCCATGATTATGACCACGGGTTTCGCTATTGTCACCGCCGCCTTCCCGGAACGTGAACGCGGCAAGGCTCTGGGAATAGCGGGGGCTATGATTTCCGCCGGATTGCTCACCGGTCCGGTACTCGGCGGCTTCCTGCTGGACACCCTCGGCTGGCGGTCTATCTTTTACACCAGGGTGCCGGTCGGTATTATCGGACTCGTCCTGAGCTGGATACTGCTGAGGGAACCGGGCAAATCTACTGCCGGCGCGAAGTTTGATATATGGGGAGCCGCCACCCTTTTCGGCGGTCTTTGCTGCCTGCTCCTCTTTATCAATCTGGGCGGACGGGCCAGCTTCATATCGTTACCGGCGCTCATTCCTGCCGGCGGCGCAGTGCTGCTGCTCACCCTGTTTGGCGTGCAGGAAAGAAGAGCCGAGCAACCCCTCGTCGACCTGAATCTCTTCCGCAATAGACCCTTCGCCAACGGCAACATAGGACTGGGCATGCTGGTCCTGGCATTATCGGCGCAGATACTGCTTATGCCTTTCTTCTTGATAGACGGGATTGGCTACTCGGCTACTAAAACGGGGCTGCTCCTCGCCGCGGTTTCGATTACGAGCATTGTTCTGGGTCCGCTCAGCGGCTGGTTATCGGATAAAGTTGGCACCAGGCTCCTGTGCACCGTTGGCCTGGCGCTTACGTGCCTGGCTCTTTTCCTGCTCAGTGGCCTTGATTTAGCTTCAACCGAAGCGGACATAGTGCTCCGGCTGGTTATTTACGGAGTAGGACTGGGGATATTTTTTTCGCCTAACAGCAGTTCCATTATGGGGTCGGTTGCCAAGGCTAGACTGGGTACCGCTTCGGCAATGATGAACACTATCCGGCAAATCGGAATGTCCGGTGGCATGGCAATTGCCGGAGCCATCTATTCCAGCCGCCAGTCTTCTTATGCTACTCAATTCGCCCCGGAAAATCTTAGCCCGGAGATACTACAAAAGCTATCACTCATTGGCAGCTACCAGGATACTATCCTGGTGGCGGCAATTATTTGCGGTATCGGACTGCTCGCTACCCTGGCCTTCATCAGAAGACAGCGGGTATAAGCCCGGCAGATAGTTGAGGACATCTCTGAGCCCGCGCTTAACAGAACTCCCCCGAAAGGGGGCCTCCCATAATTACCTGACTCTATATACTTTCCGTTATAGCCATCGACAAAGACGCGGCTACAGGAAAGAGAGGATAATCTTTACCCTGCCCCTGGCTTTATTCTGCTCACCGTTCTTACTGTAATAATTCCGTAACTTCAGCAACCCAAACTCGAGCCTTGTTGATAAACTCCGCAATCTCCATTTCATAAAAGTAGTCGTCTAACGAATCCTGACCCACCTTTTTTATGGGCAGAAAGGGCCGACTATGAAATGCCATGAGCAGGAATAACGCCCGCCGCCACTTCTGTCTCTCTACCGCTCTCTGAAACTTTCTGGGTATTTCATCTTCAAGCGCCCTGCTCACCTTATGCAAGAAACGGGCTTCCGAGGGCAAATCACGCCACTCCCTGGCGTGCGGCCAGAAGAGTGTTCCTGGGTAACCAGTATTTCCCTCAAGAATACCCTCAGCCTCTCTTAATACATCGAAGTCCGAATTACTATTTAGTTCTTTACCTTCCACCTCAGTCCTCCTTGCATGCCTTCAAACCTCAACAACCGTGGGTTGAATCGGCTCGGCTGGACTGTCCCGGTACCTGCGCCGCTCTTCCCAAAACATATTTCAGCAAGTGTCCCCTTATGGTCACTGGGACTGTTCCGGGAAAATACTACAAGCTTGATACCTATATAATGATAACCTCCGCTCAGCCGGATATGTATAGAAGGCGATTATGCCCTGAACCTTTATTTATCTACGGTACGTCCACCCGCTCCAACAGCCAGAATAGCAAACATCACTTCAGGTGTCCTCCCCAAAATACCGTTGAAGTATACGGCCGGTTATCCGGCCCCCTTGATTTTCCCCCAGTCAGGAGTAAAATATAAATAGCTGAGGGTTTCTGCGGTGGACTCCCTTGGCTGGTGCGCCCGAGCTATTACAACTCAGGGCGCATCTCTTTGCATCACACATTTTCTCTCGACACTATCACCCCCTTTATATCCACGCTTCCGAAGGCACGGAAGCTCACCATTGTATCTAATCCATGCCCATCTTCAGGCTTAGCGCAATGTCATTGCAATACCTTTTGGGACTAATTTCCCCTACCGATGGGATAGTTTTTTTAAATATTGTGAGAAATGTAAAATACCCGTAGTTTGATTACCGGACCGCAACAGTGGTACCTGAAAGTCTATATTCCCTGACGTGCCGACGGGCATTCACGTACGATAAATACCTCACCGGAAACACCCAAGAAGACACGGCACTATGCGCATTGCTACTCCATACCGCCCGGCAACGGCACAGGTAACCGTCTCCCCCGGTTCACCCCCTGCCCGCTATTACCGTTACGCTGCCTCCGCTATAGGTAAGACGCATCAGCGCAGTGGTGCAAGGGCGAGTATTAATAAAATGTTTACATCAGGACGGCTAATAGTTATCGCTCATTTACCCGGCGCCTGCTAACCTGACGAACAAATACCGGCAAATAGTCGCCCTTGCGGATACATTCGCACGGGCATGGTATAATTGAACTTGACAAGTAAAAAGGTGAAACCGTTGAATAAGGAGGGATACTGATGCAGAAAATGGCTCTCGTACTCAGCATGCTCTTATTATTCTCGTTGTTAGCCCTCGGTGCTGGCTGTGCTCAGCCGGCGCCATCACCCGCACCAACACCAGCACCAGCGCCGGCACCATCACCCGCACCTACACCGGAACCCGCGCCAGCACCATCACCATCGCCTATAGAAGGCCCGGAAGTACAGCCCGGAGTACGCCCGAATCCACCGCACCATTTCTGGGGACAGGTGGCTAGCAGCAGCGGTGAACCGGCTGCTGACGTAGAGGTAACCGCCTGGATCAATGGTACGCTTCGCGGTTCGATAACCACCGATGCCGATGGCCAGTATGGCAGTGACCCCTTAAAAGAGTTCCCGTACTACCTGGTGATTAGCGGGCAGGATGGCGAGGTCATCGAATTCCGCGTTGACGGGGTGGTAGCTGAGGAAACGCGCCTGGGTACGCTAATGGAAGAGAACGAAAACCGCTACTGGCAGTGGCAGGACCTGAAACCAGAGTGGCAGGCGGCGTACACTGCAGATGAGGTAAACGGTCTCGACCTGCGCTATACCCCACCCCAATGAACCAGCCGCCGCTGAAAATAGATACTTCCGGGTAAAGTCAGTAATAAATGAAATACTGCGGTGTACCGGCTCAGGTATCGCTCTCGCCTGGGGGATACCCATAGTATGCCGACCGCGGAGCAACTTTCAACAGGTTTGGGCTTTTCAAGATAATGGCCCTATACCGGTGATAGACTGAACCACCGGAGAAAAATCTGCACCATCAGATAGTCACGAGGTATGCTCCGACACCCATTTCTCGGCGAAATCACCGGCCCAGCGGACCTTATACTTTTCGCCTCTACCGGCTTTGACCATGAGTACAATCCACAGAACGAAGGCTACAATCCCAAGCGCGACGCTAATTATCCAGCCAATCACGGGTAGCCAGTCGAGTACCGCATTGGCTATCGAGATTACCCCGAAGATAATGATAGACTGGACGGCATGGAAGCGAACAAAATCACTTTCCCGCTCCAGCAGGATAAAGACTATGCCACTTATCCAGCCAAGGACATAGCAGAGCAACCCGGCCGTATTTTCCGTTAATCCGGTAGAAGACCTGCCCATCTTTTTTCGCCTCCTTAACCACCATTATTGATAACAACAATACTTTACGGCATGGCTCATGTCAATAAACCTGACAATATAATGCCGCCCTGATACGCTCCGGACGGTTAATTCAATAACCGCTATAAGTATTGACTAAAGGGAGCCAATCATGTAGCCTCAGTATTAATAGACTGGTGGTAAAGGGAGGTAGCCATGATGGACGTGGACGATAGCCCTGTTGGGAAACAGCCGACCACGGTCATTATGGGCACTCCCATGTCATCACCGGCAGCCGGTAATGGCTGGATATATAACTACTGTTCGGGCTGTATGCATGCCGACTGTAGTCTGCGGGTCTATTTGAAGGATGGAGTGGTAACCAATATCGACGGTAACCCGGACAGCCCAACCAACCAGGGGAAAGTCTGTCTGAGAGCGATTGCCGGGATTACCGGTTTATACAGTCCTTACCGTGTCAAGGCACCACTGAAGCGCACCAATCCGGAAAAGGGCCC
>CAYXWH010000045.1:3283-15131 GCA_964468755.1 uncultured Dehalococcoidaceae bacterium | reverse complement strand
ATCATGAATGTAGTCGTAGGTCGTCTTTTTGCCCATACAAAAACTGGCAACAGTCTTGCCACGGTCGATACTCTTTCTGGTATTATCGATAACCCGTTTTTTCATCAGTTCAACAATACCATCGCTGAGCAGTTCGGTATGAACACCAAGATGTTTCTTGTTACTGAGGTTGGCCATGATGGCATTGGGTATACTGCCGTAGCCAACCTGTATGGTATCTCCATCCTGGATAATGCGGGAGACGTATTTGCCGATGCTCTGGGCAATTTCATCCGTGGCAGTCACTGCATACTCCAGCAACGGCTCATCATGGTATACGATGAAATCTACATCTTCAATATGGATAAAGCCGTCACCATGGACTCGGGGCATATTGGAATTAATCTGGGCGATGACCAGCGGGGCGTTTTCAATGGCGGCTTTGGTGATATCCACGCTTATTCCCAGGCTCAGGTAACCGTGGCTGTCCGGCAGTGAAGTCTGTATCATGGCCACATTTATGGGTACCGCGCCCCGGTAAAACAAATCCGGGATTTGAGAGAGGAATATGGGTGTATAATCGGCGACCCCGGCATTCACGGCTTCCCGGATATTATTGCCGACGAAAAAGGAGTTGGAACGGAAGTTGGCTCGGAATCGTTCCTCGGTAAACGGAGCGATTCCGAAGTTCCACACCTGAATCAGCTCGGCGTCAAAAAAGGCTTTGGGATTGGACTTGACATAATTGATAAGGGCATTGATAAGATACTGTGGTTCACCGCAGCCGGTACCGATAAATATCCGGTCGCCGCGGTGGATATGGCTGAATATAGTATGCTCAGAGGCGAACTTGCCGGGATAGGTTTCCCTGGCGTTTTCCATTATCGCATTAGCTGTTAATGAGTCTTCCGGCATTCGATTATTCCTGCTCTTAAGATTGAAACCTCATGATAGAAACACAGTGGTTCTGATTAAAAATAAACGACATTGCTTTGAAAAAGTAGCATACAGTGCATTCTCCCAACTCCAAAAAAGGCGGATGTATGATGGTTCATTTGCCTGTACCGTTTTCTGTCCATTAATTACATTATATTCATTTCCATATAGGTAAGGGAAATGTTAGCGAAGTTTGAGCCTCAGGACTGGAATTCACGCCTGTCTTCAAGAGCCCGGGTCAGGGTTACATCGTCGGCGTATTCCAGTTCAGTGCCAAAGGGTAAGCCACGAGCGAGGCGGCTGACCTTGATACCCAGCGGTAAAATCAGCCGATGGAGGTACATGGCAGTCTGCTCACCTTCAAGGTTGGTGTTGGTGGCGAGGATAACTTCATTGACCGGATTATTCTCCAGTCGTTTTATCAATTCGGCAATTCTGATGTCGTTGGAGCCTATGCCCTCGGTTGGTGACAAAGCGCCGTGCAGCACATGGTAGAGACCGGTATAGATACCGGTATGTTCCAGAGCCAGGATATCCTGCGGCTGCTCCACAATGCAGATGGTGGTATGGTCACGCTGTTCGTTGCGACATATGGGACAGGGGTCGGACTCGGTAACGTTGAAGCAGGAGGAGCAGAGGGTAATCTTTTGTTTCAGGGAGAGGATGGCATCGGCAAGGAGCTTGCCACTTTCCTCCGGTGTGCGAAGCAGATAGAAAGCAATCCGCTGCGCGCTCTTGGGACCTATGCCGGGCAGTTTATTGAACTCGTGGATAAGCGTATTAATTGCTTCGGCAGCAGGTATTACGTTCTGGGTCAAGGCAGCGTCTCCTTACATGGTCAGGGCTTATAACCCCGGAATTTTGAGTCCGCCGGTCAGGCCACCGAGGTGCTGGGCAGCGGCTTCCTGCGATTTTACTATTGCGTCACTTATGGCGGTAAATATCAGGTCTTCCAGCATTTCAACGTCCTCAGGGTTGACTACCTCCGGTGATATTTTGACCGACTGTATTTTTTGTTGCCCGTTCATGGTAACTTTCACCGCGCCGCCGCCGGAGCTGGCTTCCACGGTGACGCTTTCCAGCTCTTCCTGGGCTTTGGCTAGTTTAGCCTGAAGTTTCTGAGCTTGTTGCATCATGAACTTATTCATTTCTCCTCCGTGTTAATGATTTGAGCGCCTATTTTTACGGCTTCTTCTACCAGGTGATTGGCTTCCGGCTCATAAACGCAGCGCACCTGGCATGGACGACCGAGGAAGTTACTGATAATTTGCTCGGCTGCCTTTTGATTCTCAATCTTCTCCATGCTCTCTTTGTGGACCGGGAACTTGAAAGAGAGCACCAGGGTATCTTCCGCAAAAGATTCGGGTCTGGCGCTTCGCAGCAGTGCCGCCGCTGGAGTCCGTCCATCCGGGGATTTATTAATGATACTTCTCCAGTTTGCGGCGAGTAGTTTGACTTCATTATTTGAATCCGATGGCGGCTGGCTGGACCTGGCAGCTACTGTTTCCGGTTTGGCGGTAGCGGCTGGCTCATTTACTGGTTCGGTAAGCTCCGGTGCCGGTTCTTTCTCCTGCTTGCCGACCGGTTCCGGTAGAGATTTAGCCGTTTCGACGCCAGGTGTTACCGGTACTGGCCTGGTCTCCTTCAATTGAGGTTCAAGTTTAACCGGTCTGGCTGACTCCTTTTCATTGTCGGCTATGAGTAGCGCGCCTTCCAGCAGTGCGAGCTCAAGGGGCAAGGTAGAGTAGTTGTCAAAGCCAAGCTCAATCTGACTAAAGAGTTTTACCGCTTTCAGCAGCTGGGGTAGTGAGGCTTGAGCGGCCAGGTCTTTCAGTTCTCGCATGTCTTCAGCGGGTGTATCAACCGCTTCCTCGGAGCCGGTCTTTATCAGTAGCAGCCGCCTCAGGTACTCCACCAGCTCCCGGTTGAACTGCCGTAAGTCAAGTCCGTCACTGTTGACGCTGTTAATGGTGGCGATGCCGGCGGAAACGTTATTGGTGATAAGGTATTTGGCTACCTCCCGGGCACGCCAGTCCCCGCTGATGCCAAGTAAATCCTGTACCTGATGGATGGTAATTTCGGTGCCGTAATAGGTGGTGAGCTGTTGCAACAGGTTTTCGGCGTCGCGCAGACTACCGGTGGTCGCCCGGGCAATAAGCCGTAATGCTTCCGTATCTATTTGAATGCCTTCCGTGTCGCAAATGTGGCTCAGTTTGGTAATAACGTCCGCCTGAGAAATCCGCCGGAAATCAAAGCGCTGACAGCGTGACATGATGGTGGATAGTACTTTATGGACTTCAGTAGTGGCCAGGATAAAGATAACCCTGGGCGGTGGCTCTTCCAGCGTTTTAAGCAGGGCGTTCGAAGCGCTGGTGCTCAGCATATGGACTTCATCGATTATGTATACCTTGTAGCGGGCCTGACTGGGTGCGTAGTTGACCTTCTCGCGGAGGCTGCGGATATCATCAACACCGGTGTTGCTGGCAGCATCAATTTCAATAATATCCATGGCGCTGCCCTCATTTATCGCCTGGCACATAGGGCAGGTATTGCACGGATCTCCGGTGCCCTCGTTACTCAGGCAATTGACCGCCTTGGCAAGAATACGACCGGTGCTGGTCTTGCCGGTACCCCGGGGCCCGCAGAATAAATACGCATGAGAAACACGACCGCTGCTTAATGCGTTAAGCAGCGTCTGAGTTACCTGCTTCTGACCGACTACATCAGCCAGGACTTGTGGCCGCCACTTGCGGTAAAATACTTGAGATGCCATTTTCCTTAGTATCTATTATACTCCTCTACCAGGCAGTTTCCAAAGGGTCTTGGTGCCTGATTACTGATGAATGATATATCTTCCGGAATAATGGCACCGGAGCCGTTGCCCGCCAAATGGAAAATTGGGTAAGCACACCCGCTCTCACTTACTCAACGAAAGCAAAGGTGTGATATGCTCCATCCGTAGTTAAAAAGACAAATGCGTCTTACCGTGGCTGGAATCTAGAGGAGCGAAGGTATATCCTTAGCCGCGTCCTCAATAGCCCGGAGTTTGACCTCGGTCTCTTCCTGTCTCTTTCTGAACTGAGGGATAAGTCCGGTTGACTGGATATAGTAATCCCTGACCTTCTCCACGTCACTGAGTTCGGACAGGATGACGGTCACGTCAAGTATACCTTTTTCCCGGGGATAATCACCGTTCCTGATGATAGCCTCCGGAGCCAAGTCCCGCATATAGTCGCCCAGTTCCTTAACCATATCCATATTCATTTCCTTGCTAGGCCCGGAGACAAGATAAAGAGCTCTTCTTGAGTCCACGGGACTGCACTTGAGTGATAGTTCGCTGATAGCTTCATCCATAGCCTGGACGCCTTTCTGGATTTCAGCGCTCTTTTTACGGAAATCACTTCCCCAGTCGCGTGGTAATCTGATCAATGGCACTGACGACTTGCCGTATCCGATTACGGTCCAGCCGACAAGCGTCTGTATTATATCTCCAGCATCGAGGAGCTTGGCACCAATGTACTTATGCTTCTTTTCCTCACCGGCGCAGAGAACGTCATAAAAGGGCTCAACTATCATCGCGTTTATTTTAGTCAGGTTATTTCGCAGTGATGAGTCTTTTCTGACGTACCGCTGGTTATCTACCAGAAATATTGCATCAGCAACCGAGTATGAGGACTTCAAACATGTAGCCACATTATATACAGTCCGTTCCTCGGTGGTCTCTTCATGTTCAAAGGGAAGTACAATGAGGTTATATACCGGTTTGTCAACGTAGCGCTCTTTTATCAACTGGGTTAGAACGGCTATGGAACCGGAACCGGTTCCACCGCCAGAACCGGCGATGAGCAGGAAAGCATCGGTCTCAAAAAACCGTTTGGTGGTCCTTATCGCGTCGATAACCTTATCCGCATCATCCTTGGCAATTTCCGCTGCCAGTTCATTAATCTTGCCGACACCATGACCGCCGGTCTTGCGGCCGCCAATGAGGATGCGGTGGCGATACCCCTTTTTGATACTGGTCAGACCGGTTAAATCGGCGGCATCGGTGTTTACCGCAAACGCACCGGTGATTATATCAATCCCGCGCCGACTATGGGCTCGCTTATTAATCCGTGAGAATTCGTCAGCAATCCTTCCACCACATTGCCCAAGACCTACAACCACTAGTTTCATTTCTCACCTCGTGATTTTTTATTTGGATTTGGATATTGTAAGCACACTGGTATATAAATGTCAATTTTTTACCATTATATTAGTCTTAGTACGATAGTGCCACAAAACAATAGTAAGTATAGTTGTATAATTTATTGAAAAACATTAAACTCATATACTAGAATTAGGTTAAATATCGGCGGGCAGGTTAGTGGAATGTCTTCTGAATTACAAGAGGATGTAGATAATAATATCGGGGCGTTTGAGAAAGCCGTAGCCCGGGCTGAAGAATTAAGTAAAGCAGCCCGTGATGCGGCAGGGGTTTCGACCAAAGCTGCGCAGGAAGCAATAAAGCGAGCGGAAAAGATAAGTCAGGAGGCAAAACAAGCCGCCGAAGCGTCAGCCAGGGCGGCTGAGGACGCGGTATACCGGGCGGAACAGATAGCCAAAGAAGCGCAGGATTCTGCGGAGGCAGCAATCAGGACCGCGCACGAGGCGATCAGTCGGGCGGAAGAATCGGCACGGAACCCTAAAAACGCTGCCAAGGCGACGACGAAAGCATTTCAGGAAGCAATAAAGCGAGCTGAGCAAATAAGTAACGAGGCTAAGGAGGCGGCGGAGGCTTCGCTCAAAGCGTCTCAAGAGGGGTTAACCGGGGTTGAGGAGATGAGCCAGAGTGCAAAAGAGGCATCAGAAAATGCAAGACGGGCGTCTCAGGAGGCGATTGTCAGTGCAGAAGAAGCCGGGAAGATGGCCAGGGAGTCCGCTGACCAATCGGTAAAAGCATCGAGGGAAGCGGCTAACAGTGCTGAACGGGCCAGTAAAGAAGCCAGGATAGCCTCAGAAACTGCAACTAGAACGTCTCAGGAAGCGGCAACCCGGGCGGAAAAGACCAGCCGGACAATCAAAGAACAGGCGGAAGTCTCGTCAAAAGCAGTGATGGAAGCCAGCAACCGGGCTGAATCGACCAGTCGATTGGCGAAGGAAATTGCCGAGGAATCACGCCGGGCTTCTCGGGATATAATGACCAGGGCAGAGCAGACACGACTGGAGGTAAAAGAAGCGATAGAAACGTCGCGTAAGGAGAACAAAGAGGCACTGCTCAGGGTAGAGGAAATTAACCGGGAAGCGAAAGAGGTTACCGGAGAATCAATAAGTAATTCCCAGAATACAGTCGAAACAGCCAAGAGGGCTTCACAAGAGGCGATAGCCCGGGCTGAAGAGATTGGTAAAGAGGCTGAGAAAGCGGCGGAACTGGCCGCCGATAAATTCCAGGAAGCAATCAGTCGGGTTGAGGAAATAAATCGGGAAACCAGCGATACTATTGAGGAAGCGGTGAGTTTGATTCAAGGATCGGTGGAGATGTCAGTAAAAGCTTCACAGGAAGCCATAGCCCGGGCTGAAGAGATTGGCAAAGAGTCTAAGGAAATGTCAGAAAAATATGCCCTGGAGTTCCGTGAAGCAATCCAGCAGGTTGAAGAGATGAGTAGTAAGGCAAGAGAGACTGCGGAAGCACTGGCGAGGACAGCAAGTGAAGCGGTGGCGTCTGTTGAGCGTGAGACTCAGGATACCATTACCCGTACTGAAGAAGTGGTTAAAGAGGTACAGGCGACTGCTGAGGAAGCAAAGAGGGCGGTAAGGGAAGCTACCGAGACAGCAGCGAAAGAGGCTAAAGAAGCTGTGGAGTCGGTTGCCAAAGAAGCCGGGAAAGCCGCCGAGACAGCAGTGAAAGAGGCTAAAGAAGCCGCGGAGGCGGCTACCAAAGAAGCCGGGGATGCCGCCGAGACATCAACTCGTGAATTCCAGGAAGCAATGAGGCGTGCCGAGGAAATCAGTAATGATGCCAGGCAGATGATAGCGGCGTCGGCAAAATCCGCTGAGGAGATGATAGAGAATTTGAAGAGGGCTACGAAAGAATCGGCGGAGGAAACGGTAAAGGCAGCCAGAGATGCAACCGAGTCCGCCACAAAAGCCGCCCGGGAAGCGGCTCAGCTTTCCATTAAAGCACTGGAGGAATCGCTTGGTCGGGCTCAATCAACCGGTGATTTAGCCAAGGTGGCGGCGGAAACATCTATCAAGGCTTTTGAGGAATTAATAACTAAAACCAGGGCAAGGAGTGGACTTTCTACGGATCCAGAACAGGAAGCGTTAGAAACGGTTAAGGAAGCAGGGAGTGAGCAGGGGGGTGAACAAGAAGCAATAACCGAGGTGACTGAACAGCCTCCGGAGTCTTCAGTAAGAGCCTTCCGGGAAGCTATCAAGCGAACCGGCGCCGGTGAAGCCAGGGAAAAGAAACAAGCGGAGAGGCCCAAAAAGGATATTGATGCCCGTCTGGAGTTCCTTGCCCGGATGTATGAAAAGAAGAAGACTGAATCCGATGAACCCGATTCGACGGATTTAGTAGACGAAGAAGAGTAGCCAGTATTTAATAATGCCGTCAGTAGCAGTAGAAAATAATTAGTAAAATTTATGTGAACCCTAGTATCCATGGGGAAAAATATACCTTGACATTTTTTTAGGTCTAATATACTATGCGTTTGAACTGTTAAATCTTAAATTAATACTGGTGAGTTGTAAGACTATCCTGCAGGGAAATAGTATTCGCCTTGAATATAATTTTACATAATATATGAATTGTACAATAAGGAATGAAGGAGGTATACAGTGGCCAGTTCACCAAGGCAAAGTAAAAATGTTCCCACACAGACGGAAGCGAGGATGACTGAAACTGTTGGAGAACAAATGGTGGAAACATCAGCGGAGTTTCTGGAACAAGAAATGGCGCCGGTTGAAGGAGCCGTGGCTGAGGAGGCAGAGCAAGTTGCCAATCCTCTTGATGAGGTGATGGTACATGCGGAGCAAGCCTACAAGGCTTATATGGATGCGGAACGGCAGGTAGCGCGGGCTTATCGTGAGAATGAAATACAGGTAACCAAAAACTACTCCAAAGCCGAATATAATATCAAGGCTGCGTATGATGAAGTCGTAGCCCAGGCCATAAAGGCGCGTGAAGAGGCGCTCGCAAAGGCTATGCAAGAGCGGGAAGTGGCGTTGCAGAAGGCAGAAAGGACCTTTGCGGAGAGTAGAGAACAGGCAGAGCGGGTCTGTGAAGAGGCGCTGGCAAATGCTTTAAGCACCCGTGATGAGAACCTGGATAAAGCACAAAAAGTGCGCGACGATACTATCGCTCAGGCTTGGCAAATATACTCCAAGATGACGGCACGTTAGTAGCGAGGCTGAGCATGTTTCTTGACAATTCCAGTAACGGCAGGTAATAATTCCTGCCTTAAGGTGAAAATGGCTACTGTGGTTTAGTATAGTAACGACTATTATTATAGTAACGAAGGTATATCTTTAATAGTAATATCAATGTCTCGTTGTTGACTTACCAGTCCGGTCTGGCGTTTCTTAATCGCCGCGATAAGGTTTATTGCCTTGGAGAAATAGTTTCTAATCTTTTCCACGTCACTTAGTTCGGAGAGAATAACGGTCACGTCCAGTCCTCCCCTGTCCCGGGGGTAATCACCGCTGCGAAGTACCGCCTCAGGGGCAAGGCTTTTCATATAGGTCCCCAGTTCTTTAATGAGGTCCATATTGATATCTTTGGATGGTGCCGAAACCAGATAGAGACCCCTCTTGGAGTCAATCGGGTTGCACTTGAGAGACAGACCGCTGATAGCCTCATCCATTGACTGGACTCCCTTTTGTGTCTCTGTTGCCTTATTACGGAAATCACGGCTCTTTTTAAAAAGCGAACCCAAAAACTGGTTTTGCGAGTGTCCATACCCGATTGTCGTCCATCCCGCGAGGGTTTGAATAATATCCCCGGCATCGAGCATCTTGGCACCAATATACTTGGGCTTTTTCTCTTCTCCCGCACAGAGCAACCCGTAGAACGGCCTGGTTATCAGGGAATTTATTTTGGAAAGGTTGCTCAGGATTGAAGCGTCTTTTCTGGCATATCTCTGGTTATCGACCAGAAAGATGGCGTCAGACACCAGATATGCAGATTTCAGACAGGTGGCAACATTGTAGACGGTTCTTTCCTCGGTGGTCTCTTCATGCTCAAAGGGCAACACAATCATGTTGTATATCGGCTTGTCTACATAGCGCTCTTTTATCTGTTGTGTCAGTACCGGCAGGGAGCCCGATCCGGTGCCACCGGCCGCCGCGCCAATAAGCAGAAAAGCATCTGCCTCGGCGAAATTCTTGGTATTTCGTATCGTCTCAAGTACTTTATCCGCGTCTTCTCTGGCTAACTCCGCTCCGAGCTCGTTGATTTTACCGACACCATGACCGCCGGTCTTACGACCGCCAATGAGAATGCGAAAATTGTAATTAGGCTTTATACTGGTAAGACCGCTCAAATCGGCAACGTCAGTATTAACGGCAAAGGCGCCGGTAATGATTTGTAGCCCGCGCTGCGCCCTTGCCCGAAGGTGGAGCCGGGCAAACTCATCAGCAATCCTGCCACCACATTGCCCACAACCAACAACAATTAATTTCATTCTGTTACCTGGCTAGAGATTAATATCATGCTATTTTACGCATTTGAGTAATCATATGTCAATCGTTAATGATGTCTTTCCCAACAAATCGGTAGTCCTTTGGTCATAGGTGGTTATAGTCCTTTATCGGCAATATAAGCACAGAGGTCAGCAAGCCGGCAGCTGTAGCCCCATTCATTATCATACCAGGCAAGTACTTTGACCATATCACCCCCGATGACCATGGTTCCCAGCGAATCCACAATGGAACTGGCGGGATTGCCTTTGAAGTCCATGCTGACCAGTTCCTCCTGGCAGTACTCCAGAATACCGGACAATGATTCCTCGGCAGCAGATTGAAAGGCACGGTTGACCTGCTCCGCAGTAACCTCTTTCTCCAGGACGGCAACGAAATCAACCACGGAAACAGTGGGCGTGGGCACTCTGAAAGCCAGACCATGGATTCTACCGGCAAGCTCGGGGATTACCTGGGTTACTGCCTTGGCGGCACCGGTGGTGGTGGGAATCATATTCAGTGCCGCTGCCCGGGCACGGCGCAAATCCTTGTGAAAGGTATCCATTACCCGCTGGTCATTGGTGTACGAATGAATGGTGGTCATCAGTCCCTTACTGACACCAAAGCTCTGGTGGAGTACCTTGACCACCGGGGCGATGCAGTTCGTGGTGCAGGAAGCATTGGAGATAACCCGGTGTTGTCCCGGGTCATAGTGGTCTTCGTTGACACCCATGACAATGGTGGCGTCTTCGTTCTTTGCCGGGGCGGAAATGATTACTTTCTTGGCACCGCCTTCAAGGTGAGCCGACGCCTTGGTGGCATCGGTAAACCGGCCGCTTGACTCAATAACGATGTCCACCCCGTGATCGCGCCAGGCAATATCCGCCGGATTACTGACTGATAACGCCTTTATCTCATTACCATCGACCATAATGGCATCATCTCTAGCTTCCACCGTGCCGGAGTAGCGCCCGTAGTTACTATCCCATTTCAGCAGGTGGGCATTAGTCTTGGTATCGGTAAGGTCGTTGATAGCCACTACCTCGAGCCGGTCCCGGTGGTACTCATTTATTGCCCGGATAGTTAATCTGCCAATACGGCCGAAACCATTGATACCAATCTTGATAGTCATACTATGTCCTCCTTGTGCTATTTTTACAATGTATCGGTTTGGGTCATTTCACCACCTGTCGGCGGTAGTTCAGTCCTTTTCGCGCCCGGTGCAGCATGTCCAGATAGGCTTCAATTCTCGTTTTAATGTGGCTGTTCAGGGAAAAGTCATCGTTCCCTTCCAGGGTGAGAACCGGTAGATTAATGGCATCACGGAAGATGATATCACCTATTCCCCGGTGGCAGAATGCCTGAACGTAGTGGATGACTCCGTCAACCTCCCGGCGGCGGAGCTCGGCGGTAATATCCTTCAGTCGCTGGTAAATGGAGTAGGGGTATGTGTAGTTCGCATATTGTTCCGCCAGCGATTCCCCAGGTTCCGGCATGGCGAACTGCCGCTGAATCTCGTTGAAGACTACCCTGGCGCCGTGATTTTCCAGGTAGCGATAAAAGTCCCGGGCGTAGACCGGCGGTACGCCAATATATGCCAGCCGGATAGTTTCTTCCGGGAAGGGCTGGCGCTGGCAACAGTCAGCCACGAGTCTTTGTAATTGATGGTAATAGGTATGGTGATTACCGTTGAAATCGGAGGTGCTGACCAGCCAGAGGTGGTTCTCCCAGCCACTGACCACGTTCTGCTTCCAGGTAAGCTCGTCCAGTTTCAATGCCAGGTTACGGCTGGGCCGTAGTTCCCTGGCAACCCGGTCGGCGTCGGACAGGGTAGTGCCCAGTAGCCCGGCAAATGTCTGCAGGGTAGTCTGCATTCGCTCCGGGTCAGACTGTTCCGGGAAGGCAAAGGGTATCGCCCGGAGACCCCGGTGCCTGAGTACTTCCATCAACATGACGGTGTTAGAGCAGTCACCAGTGGTGACACAGAGGACGGTATCGATGCCGCGGTCCATGCAGACGCCGTAGATTCCCTTAATCCAGCTGCAACAGTTCAGCGGGAAACCGGCTCTCTCGGCGATGGCGACCATTCGCTCCGGATTAGCGTCGGTAATGAAAACATTGTTCAGGTCTATTGGTTGGAAGCCGGCAGCGATGAGAAACTCTATGGGGACTGTGGTGGTAATGCCGATGCTTTTCATGAAACCTCGTTATTTGCTGATACATAACCATTATATCAGGTTTTTTGATAGTAGATAATGCTGTTTTGAGAGAATTTTCG
>CAYXWH010000045.1:0-3183 GCA_964468755.1 uncultured Dehalococcoidaceae bacterium | reverse complement strand
ATTTCCTTTAACGAGGCAAAATAGGCTTTTAGCGGGTTGCCGGTGGACTCGGGGTGCAGTCCGACATGGGGGGTTATCGTGGGCAGTATATGGTCTCCGGATATCAGTATTTTTTTGGCCGGCTCATACAGGCAGATATGGCCTTCGGAATGTCCCGGCGTCCAGATAACCGTAAAGTTGAAGGTGCCGGTGGAAATGTGTTCACCCCCGTGCAGGCTAACATCCGGTGAGGTGGGAATGACGAATTGGGACGTATCTCCTGTATATTTTTGAATTTCAAGTAATTCTTTAGGGGGCACACCGTTCCGGTGCAACCAATCAGCGGTATGACGATGGAATTTATCCTTGTGTATGTATAGTGGCTCAATTAGATTTTGCTCAATGGAGTGGAGAAAGAATGTAGCCCCGGAAGCGCTCTTGAGCCTGCCAGCCATACCGTAATGGTCGGGATGAATGTGGGTAACCACTATCCGGGAGATGTCTCTGATATCAATGCCGCCTTCCGCCAGTTGATTTTTCAGTGAAACGAAGGCTTTCTCATCATTCCAGCCGGTATCAACCAGCAGATAGCCATTATCTCCCGAAAACAAGTAGGCATTTACATGCCGGAAAAGCGGATCTTCGTAAATCAGTGGCAACTCTATGCGGTAAGCGCCCGGTACGACTTCATTCATTATTACCTCTGTAAACCGGCGAATGCCCGCATTCCGGCAAAGCTTGCCTTATCTCCCAGTTCACCTTCTATTCGAAGGAGGCGATTGTACTTAGCGGTACGCTCGGAGCGGCACGGGGCACCGGTCTTTATTTGACCGGTACCAAGCCCTACTGCCAGATCAGCTATGGTGGTATCTTCGGTCTCTCCGGAGCGATGACTCACTACCGCCGTCCAGCCTGCCTGATGTGCCATTCTAATGGCTGCAATTGTCTCGGTAAGGGTACCAATCTGGTTCAACTTGATAAGAATGGAGTTGGACGCTTTCCGGTCGATGCCCTGACGGAGACGGTTGATATTGGTGACATACAGGTCATCACCGACCAGCTGGATTTTATCGCCCAGTTGCTGAGTCAGCATCTGCCAGCCTTCCCAGTCGTCCTCAGCCATACCATCCTCGATACTGATGATAGGGTAGTCGGCCACCCATTTGACATAATATTCTACCATCTGCGTCGGACTCAGTTTCAGACCTTCGCGGGTGAGAACATAGTGACCATCATGGAAGAACTCGCTTGACGCCGGGTCGAGAGCGATAAAACAGTCTTTGCCCGACTGGTATCCGGCTTTCTCGATAGCGGTAAGAATGGCTTCTACGGCTTCCCGGTTTGAGGTCAGGGAAGGGGCAAAACCGCCTTCGTCACCGACATTGTTATCGAGGCCTTTATCATGGAGCACTTTCTTCAGCATATGGTAGACCTCGGCACCCATTTGCAGGGCGTCACTGAAGCTGCCGGCACCGGCGGGCATAACCATAAATTCCTGTAAGTCGGTGGAATTGGCGGCATGCTTGCCGCCGTTGAGAATATTCAACATCGGCACCGGCAATGTATAATCGGTGGTATGACCCAGGTAGTGATACAAGGGTAGTTTCAGTGAGGCAGCCGCGGCATGGGCTACCGCCAGCGATGTCCCCAGGATGGCATTGGCGCCCAGTTTTGATTTATCGCTGGTGCCATCAAGCTCAATCAACCGGCGGTCGATTTCTTCCTGACCGGTGGCAGGCATTCCGTTAACGGCGGCAGCGATAATCTCATTCACATGGGCTACCGCCTTGAGTACTCCCTTGCCGTTATACCGGGACTTGTCGCCATCGCGCAGCTCCAGCGCCTCATGCTGGCCGGTGCTGGCTCCGGAAGGCACTGCGGCTCGCCCGATGGTACCGTCATCCAGGGTTACCTCCACTTCTATGGTCGGGTTTCCCCGTGAGTCCAGGATTTCCCTGGCGCTGACCTTCTCAATTACTGGCATATCTCTCTCCTGTCAGGTAATCAGGGTTTTGGTTTTTTATTGCGGTAATGGCTTTGCCAACCGCGTCGGCGGCACTTGTTGCCGGAATAATGGTGTTGTCCTGCTGACCGTTCCGGTACAGCGACCACGTATTGAGACCAATGACGGGAATACCGCTCTGCAAGGCATGACCTATCTCGGAAAGGGTGCCATAGCTGCCGGCAATGGCGATAACCGCCTGGGCTGTCTTGACCACGGCTACATTCCGGGCATAGCCGATTCCGGTAACAATGGGAATCCTGACATAGGGATTGGCTACCTGGCAGTTGTCCCCGGGGAGAATGCCGATAGTGATGCCTCCCTCAGCGCTGGCGCCCCGGCAGGCTGCCTCCATGATGCCCCCCATTCCGCCGCATACCAGTACGGCTCCCTGTCTGGCAATTTCGCGGCCAACCGTCTCGGCTTGTTCGGCTTCGGCTTCGGTGCACTGGCCGCCACCGATGACGGCGATAATCATTTGTCTATTCATGAGCTGGTGGTTCCTTTACTACACTAAATCGTAAAGAATTATATCACCGGTTTGCCGGTGCCGGCAAAGCGCTAGTTATAACGGTTCATGGCAGCGCTCAAGCCATGGTCAAGGAGACACATGATTGCCTCACCTACCTGCGGTATGATTCCGGCAATGATTTTTTTCTCGTCCGGGGAAAAATCACTCAGCACGTAGTCGACTACCGCCGCCTCTTTTTCCCTGGCTGGCAGGTCTGTTGTATCCGGACGACCGATACCAACTTTGATGCGGTAGAAATCGGGGCTGCCAAGATGATTGATAACGGATTTGATTCCCTTGTGTCCGGCGGAGCGACCGCCGTGGCGAATACGGACCTTTCCCAGCGGCAGGTCAAGGTCATCGTGGATAATGACCAGGTCCTCAGCGGACACACGGTACCTGTTTACCAGGCGGTAAACGGCGTCACCGCTGAGGTTCATTCCGGTCTGAGGTCGAGCCAGCACTACTTCATGGCCGGCGATTTCCCCGGTACCGGTACGGGCATTTCCCTTCTTTCTATCCAGACGTATGCCCTGTGTCCTGGCAAGGTGACTGAGACACATAAAGCCGATATTATGGCGGTTATGAGCGTAGTATTGTCCCGGATTGCCCAGTCCTATAATCAATTTCATAATCAGTTTGCCTGCCCGATAAGCTCAAGGAACTCTTTTTCCGCGAGCTGTCTGGTGCC
>CAYXWH010000044.1:0-15803 GCA_964468755.1 uncultured Dehalococcoidaceae bacterium | reverse complement strand
CCTTTATCTAATAGCCATCATCGACTGGTACAGCCGCTACGTGCTCTCATGGAGATTGTCAAACACGTTGGACGCCGGTTTCTGCACCGAGGCACTGAATGAAGCACTGAAGAAGGGCAGGCCGGATATCTTCAACACTGACCAGGGAAGCCAGTTTACCAGTGAAGCCTTCATAGGGCTGCTGGAGCAGCACGGAGTGAATATCAGCATGGACGGGAAAGGGAGCTACAATGACAACCTGTTCATTGAACGGCTGTGGAGGACGGTGAAATATGAGGAGGTGTATCTGAAAGCATATCAGAATGGCAGGGATGCCAGAATCAGTCTTGGTAACTACTTTCGGTTCTACAACACCGAGCGTCCCCACCAGAGCCACGGTTACCGGACACCAGCCGAAGTATACTACACAACCACGATAGAACCTGCTAATGGAGGTATGGTACAATCCTTAACACCAGACCCATTGAGGAGAGTGGGATCCGACCTTAACATTGCCCCTATTTTGTCCTAACGATGGGGTCCACCTCAGTGATAAGTCTATCAATCTCTTTGGTAGTAAGAGGCTCAATCATCCTTACCGGTGCTTTCGGCATTTTCAGGTTAGCTAGCATATTTCCCCCGGTGTATTGCTCACCGAATAGCCAGGAGCTAAAAGCCTTCATGGCTCTTACTCGTGCTTGCACGGTATAGGGCGATAATCCCCTGTTTTGTTCATGGACAATAAAAGTTCGTACATTTTCCAGGTTAAAATTGACCAGGACCGGAATGATGCCGGAAGATTCAAGATATCGAGTGAAAACACTCAGCATCTGCTCATACCAGGATACCGTCTTTGGCGATTTACCCTCAGCCTTCAGACACTGGTTAAAATGCGACACAAGTTTGCTCAGTTGAATTTCATCCATATCTATGTCTGTCCACCCCAAATTACGTTTCTTTACCTTTAGCATATACTTGTCCACCTTTCTTGAAAATTGTCTGCCGGACAAGTAGAGCCAGTGATACCGTGAAATATTCTTAGACGAATCAGGGGGTCACTATCGGCTAAAAAGAAAAACCACCCTCAGATTAGGGTGGTTTTATTTAGATATAAATTAGCTTCAATTAAGTAGGCCGTACAGGTCTCGAACCTGTGACACCCTGATTAAAAGTCAGGTGCTCTGCCAACTGAGCTAACGGCCCGCCTATCTGTTTTCTACCAAAGTCTATCAAATCGTGGTTGTCATTGCAAGCAGCAGTCTCTACTACTTGAGTTGACCTAATGCCTCAGCCACTAACTCACTCAGGTCCGTAGCCTTTACCGATTCTTCGGCACCTTTGGCCTTCAAGCCATCTTCAAACATAGTCAAACAGTAGGGACAGGCTGTCGCTACCACGTCTACCCGGGCTTTGATTATCTCTTCAACCCTCCGCTCATTAACCCGCTTGTCCGGCTCTTCTTCCATCCACATATGTCCACCCCCACCGCCGCAGCAGAAACTGTTCTGGCAGCAACGGGCCAGTTCTATCTTTTGGAGCCCTTCAATAGCAGTCACTATCTCCCGGGGAGCGGCATAGATATCATTATAACGACCCAGGTAGCAAGAATCGTGGTAAGCAACTCTCTTGTTACCCGGGCTGGCAAGCTTGAGTTTACCCTGCTTAATTAAATCGGCGAGGAACTGGGTATGATGAATCACTTCATAGTAGCCACCAAATTGCGGATATTCATGCTTGAGGGTGTTAAAACAGTGAGGGCAGGTGGTTAGAATCTTTTTGATATTGTAGCCATTAAGAATTTCGATATTGCTCTGGCAGATAGTCTGAAACAGGTATTCATCACCCATTCGCCGTGCCGGGTCACCACAGCAGCTTTCCTCGATACCCAGTATTCCAAAGTTGATTCCCAGAGCCTGTAAAATCTGAGCGGTAGCCCGGCTTACCTTCATATTACGGTCTTCCAGAGCGGCGCTGCAACCGACCCAGAAGAGTACGTCAATATCACTGTCATCGGCAAGCACTTTAACCTCAAGGCCCTCCGCCCAATCGGTCCTGGTAGCAGTAGTCCCCCGGTACGGGTGCCCCCTCGTCCCCAGACTCTTAAGGGCATCCTGGACCATCTCCGGAAACTGGCTCCGTTCCATAGCCAGATTGCGGCGCATATCGATTATCTTGTCGACATGCTCAATAGACACCGGGCAGACTTCCTGACAGGCGCGACAGGTGGTGCAGTCCCAGATAACCTCTTCGGTGATTACCTCCGTAATCATATCCTTGACGGACGCATGTGTTTTGCTGAACAGAGTGGCCGGACAGACATCGTTCAAATGAGCCCTGAGGTCCTGAATAATCTGCTTGGGGTTCAGTGCTTTGCCACTGGAGTAGGCGGGGCAGGCGTCCTGGCAACGGCCACACCTGGTGCAGGCATCCAGGTCAAGGAGTTGCTTCCAGGTGAATTCTTCAATTTTGGAGACACCGAATATCTCGGTAGCTTCAAAATCTATCGGCGTCAGCGCCCCGCGGGGCTCAAGGTCCCGGAAGAAGACGTTTACCGGGTCCCAGATAATGTGAAATAACCGGGACGCACACAGGGCTACGTAGACAATCGCCCCCAAACTCAGCAGCATGTGGAACCACCACATGCCGGCATGCCAGGCTAACAATGCGCTCTGGCTAAAACTGCGAAAGCCGAGCGCCAGAACATAGCCGCCGGGTGACCAAGGAGCCCATTCCGGATTAACCCTGAGTTCGGTAGCCGCGATGCGCAGTCCCTCAACGATGAAACCGGAGACAACCACCACCAGGATTAACAGCAGGGCAACCAGATCATCCCCCCGGTTGTCCAGCCTATCCGGCTTCACCACGTAACGACGGACTATCGCCAAAATTACACCAACAATTACCAGGATGCCGAAGCAATCAACGACCACCGAGACACCCAGGTAGACATCGCCATGGAGGAAGTGGAAAAAGTAGTGGCTGATAAAGTCTAGGAAGGCATTAATCACCAGGGCAATACAGCCGATAAAGATGAGAAAATGCGCCGACCCGGCAAATAATTCTCGAGGCAACCAGCACCGTGCCGAGCCGGGCTTCACACCATCGTCAATGCCGAAAAACTTCCGGTGCACCAGACCATCGATAACCGCCGCTATGATAAACTCCCATACTCTCCTGCCCAGCCGATTGAACCGGTTGGCAGGAAGACCGGTCCGCCATCTCCGATAATACCGGTAAACGGAATAGGCAAGAAGAGCAATGGCTATCGCCGCCAAAACGTAGGTTATTTCACCATATGAGATATTCCAGAATATCTCTCGACTCGCCGTCATACCTTTATTCCCTCCTGGTACTAAAATATATGTCTATTTTAAGAGGAAAAAGAATACTTCGCACACCCGGCATACTACTGCCACCGCAGCTAAATTTTTCAGCTTTCATGGTGAAATTGACACCGGCCGTAACGGGAAAAGCGGTAATCGCCAACTCGTATAGCCGACATATTCGGACAGGACAGACAGCTACATAATAAAGAAACTCCAATACTATTGTCAACATAAATAATTGCAGGTATCATTATATAAATAGCAGATTGGGCATAAATAGAGTATAATTTATTGCGGAGAGAGAACTCAGTAATGCACCATTCTTTGCGATTCTACAGCATCCACCGTGAAGGGGTTCTACGGTTCTACATGTTCGGGGCGCAGTGTACCCGGTTGCCGCTGATAGGTAAGCTGGTAAAATGGGTGGCGAATGCCTACGGGAGAAACATGGAGGGAGGCTATGTGCTTACACTCGAGGAAGCTGAGGCAATTGTGGACAGCGCCGAGGGTGTCGGGGTTGGGCCATGCACCTGCCGCACCGTATTCCACAACTGTGATAACCCCGTAGATGTAGAGATACTGATCGGACCTACACGGCACATATTTATCGAGCACCTGCCCGGAGATTCCCGTGAGATATCCCGGGAAGAAGCCAAAGCTATCCTGCGCGACTGCCACCAGCGGGGCCTCATCCACACCATCATCAAGTGCCGTAACC
Organism: uncultured Dehalococcoidaceae bacterium; assembly: GCA_964468755.1. Lineage (GTDB taxonomy): Bacteria > Chloroflexota > Dehalococcoidia > Dehalococcoidales > RBG-16-60-22 > CAYXWH01. Next base: position 11,780 of record CAYXWH010000044.1, on the reverse strand, counting down.
ACTTCTACGCGATATGCAATTGCTGCACCTGCTGCTGTGTTCCGCTACGCTTGAAGAAAGAGTATGGTATTGGTAATGCGCTGGTCAGACATCCCAACATCGTGGAGGAGTTCCAGGAGTACCAGCGTTCGTGCCAGGACTAGCCGAGGAACCCGGTAAGCAGTTGCGAGAATTCGGCAAGCTTTTCCCGATAGACACTGTGACCGCAGTCTTCAAAGACCTTTACCTGGCAATTTGGAATTAGCTGGGCGGCGGCATATGCCTGCCGTACCGGTAACACCGGGTCTTTGGCTCCCCATACCACCAGGGTCGGCACCATGAGTCCGGAAAGACGGTTAATCAGCACCGTGGTCTGTTCCTTGAGGGTGGTGATACAAGTGCCCAGGTAGATACTGGCCTGGCATATCGGCTCCACAAACTCGCTAGGGGCATACAGTGACTTCAATAGCCATTTAATTAAACGGAAAAGCCCCAGGGCGATGCCACCCAAAATACGGCCCGGAATGCGCCGGGAGAGAAACCGTATCCAGAGGGCGATTTCCTTGCCCAGGCACATGCTACTGATGAGCACCAGCTTATTGATTTTATGTGGAAACTGCAGCGCGTAGTTGAGGGCGATACCCCCACCCAGCGAGTGCCCCACCAGGTGAAAGCTGTCCAGGCCCAGCGCCTTCATAAATTCATCGATAAACGCGGTCAATTCCGGGATAAAATAATCGCCGGTCAACGGCTGGCTGCCACCAAAGCCCGGTAAATCGGGGACATACGTGGTGTAGTTCTTGGAGAGCTCTTCCAGGTTGCCCCGCCATGCCCGGGAACCTTCGCCACCACCGTGGACGACCAACAGCGGCTCACCCTGTCCCGCGGTCAGGTAGTGAATATCAAGCTCGCCCACTTTAATTTTTTTACTGGTAATACTCGTCGTCATATATGTATTTCACGGTAAGAACGGGGATCACCAAACCGTAACTGACTATAAAAAAACACCCCAGCGCAACGCGAAGGGGTGCTCTCACTGTTGCCCAGTCTCTACTAGCTCCTAATAATATTGTAGCATTACCGGAAGGATTATGGCAAATAAATCAACCCGTACTTTAGTTGGAAGAGCGCCCCGTATTTTTGGGTAGGTTTGCCACGGTATCACCCTACCCCGAAAAGCAAGCCCAATCGAAAACAGAAGGAGTTTGACAGTATCAAGTCAGTCGGCTATACTTTTTATAGACCAGTTGTGCCCTAATCACGGATGATGCGCGTTACCGCCCACCTGCTCTATGGGCTACAGTTCCGGTAACGTTAACTCCAGAAGTGGTGTCCTTGTAGGGGGAAGCTAACGATATTTAAGGAGGCTTGATGGTGACAAAAACCACTATCGTGTTAGATCCAACAGCGAAACCCAGTGCTGAGGAAATTTCTATAGCCCCCGGAGTTGGGGACTTAAATGACCAGCGAATCGGCTTCTTATGGAACGGAAAGCCAAACGGTGATATTCTACTGTCGAGAATAAAGGAAAGACTCGCCCAGAGGTTCAATTATACCGAAGCTAACTGGCAACAAAGAATCGGGCCGGTGGTTTCCGCCGGTGCCGATGACCCGGTCATTAAGGAACTGGTAAGTACCTGTGATATAGTGATAAATGCGATATGTGATTGAGGGTCTTGTACTACGTGGAGTATCCACGATTCGGTAGAGCTAGAAAAGCAAGGCATACCTGTAGTGACGTTATGTACCCACCTCTTTGAACACATCGCTCGAACCACGGCGTCAAACCTGAGTATGCCCAAACTTCGCCTGATAAGCATCCCCCATCCTGTCGGTAGCCTGAGTTCCGAGGATGTTCAGCAGAAAGCGGATGCTATCATTGATGATATTATCTCCCATTTTCTTGAGTAATACTGACATGAATCAGGCAGACAAGGGGTAAGAACATGAATACTGTTGACAGGCTTTTGCAGGGGTCCATAGATATGCACATCCACCACGGGCCCGACGTGAAGATGGACAGACGGGTCGATGCCTTGCAGGCGGCTCTCATGGCTCAGGAAGCGGGAATGAGGGCTATTGTTTTGAAGAGCCATGCCTATCCTACGGCTCCTCTGGCATATGTGGTGAACCAGGTTGTTGAGAACGTGACCGTCTTCGGGAGTATATCGCTGGACTTCGAAGTCGGCGGGTTGAATGTGCCGGCACTCGAGGCATCGGCGAAGCTGGGCGCCAGGGTAGTGTGGATGCCCACATCCAGCTCAGCGAACGATGTTAAAAAGTTTACCCCCGGTAAAGAAGGTATTACTATTCTCGACGAAAAGAATAACCTGTTACCGGTAGTCGAAGACATCTTAACTATCGTGTCAAAGTATGACATGACCCTGGGAACCGGTCATATCTCCAGGTCAGAGTCTTTTGCCCTCGTTGACAAAGCCCGGGAGATGGGGATCCAGAAGCTGGTTATCACGCATCCCTTAAACGAGATGTTCGGCGCCTGCCTCAGCCTGGATGAGCAGTGCCAGATGGCGGATAAGGGAGCTTATATTGAGCATTGTGCTGCCCTTATGATGCCTCTGGAGGGAGTAAAACCGGCGAGAATAGTCGAGGCAATCAAAGCTGTCGGTCCCGAGCGCTGTATTTTAAGCACTGACCTCGGCCAGGGTTTTAACCCTGCTCCTGCGGAAGGCATGAGGGTATTTATAGCCATTTTGCTCAGATTGGGAGTCTCGGAGCAAGACATCGAGATTATGGTTAAAAAGAATCCCGGCAGACTGCTGGGGCTTTCTTAGATTGGCCTGCAGGACCTGCCGGAGCAAAATACTATAACAGGTTGGTAGATATGAATCAACGACTAAATTCCCAGAGGATCACAGTAAGTGATACGGCGGAAGCAATAAATGACTTATTTATCCAGAAGGGGTGGAGTGACGGATTACCCATAATCCCGCCTACGGAAGAGGCCGTAGAGAGGATGCTGGCTGGTATCAACCGCGACCCCGCGGATGTGGTGGCGACCATTCCGCCTCTATGGGGTGAGGCGACGATAGAGAAGATTGCTATCAATGCGGTTATGGCCGGGTGTCTTCCTGAATATCTACCTGTCATCGTTACTGCCATCTCAGCGATGTGCGAAGACCCGTTCAATATCAGGGGTATGCAGGCGACCACTCATCCGTGCGCTCCCCTCCTGATAGTAAATGGGCCAATCGCCAAAAAGTTGAATATCAATGGGAAAGCAGGCGCTTTCGGGCCGGGTTGGCGCAGCAACGCCACCATAGGCAGAGCAATCAGGCTGGTATTGCTCAACGTGGGTGGAGCTGTACCCGGTGTAACCGATATGTCAACCCAAGCCCAGCCGTGCAAATATACCTTCTGTATTGCGGAGAACGAGGATGATAACCCGTGGGAGCCTCTTCACATAGAAAGAGGGTTTGATGCGGCAACCAGTACCGTAACCGTGATCGCTGCGGAAAATCCTCACAATATCAACGACCATTCCGCCCAGACCGCCGATGAGCTACTGACGACAGTAGCCAGCGTTATGACCACCATTGGTAATAATGATGTTTTGTATCAAAAAGGAGAACCGGTTCTCGCGCTGGGACCTGAACACGCCGCCACTATAGCTGAAAGCGGATTCTCTAAAAAAGGAATTAAGGCATATATACACGAGAAAGCCAGGATACCCCGTGCGGGATTCCATGACCGGGCTCTTCATGACCGCTTCCCTGACTGGGACACAAGTGTTTCAATACCGGTGACATCTGAAGAGAACAGTCTGATTGTGATTGTAGTTGGCGGACAGGGTAAACAGTCTCTGTTTATACCCAGCTTTGGCATTGGCCGCTCAATCACCAAGGCAATAACGTAATCGTTACTCCGCCGGTGAGAGCCCGGAATTTGCCGTAGTCAGCCGGCACAAAGTCCAGTGATAAGTATACAAATTGAGATGTTTTGACAGTGTTGGTTCGATAATTATAAAATGTAACGTAACGTAGACCAACATCGTCAGCGATTATTCCCCGCAGGGTTGGATACCTTTATACAAGGGATGGGATGTCCTCGTTTCTGGCATCCTTAAGCAAAGGTAAAAGTATAGAGTGAACCGTTTTACTGATACTCTTGACAAGATACTACTGGGCATTGCCGGTACTATGCTGGTATTATCTGCGTTGCTGATGACCAGTGAAGTGGTACGAAGATACCTGACCGGCAGCTCCATTTTATGGGCTGAAGAGGTCATCACCATCTTCATGGTTTACATGTCATTCCTCGTGGCTGGCGTTGTCCTGAAGCAGGGTGCTCATGTCAGAATGGAGGTCGTATTTGACCGCCTGCCCGGATCACTGAAGAAGGGGCTGGTCGTTGCTATAAGTGTCGTGGGAATTGTCATGTCGGCATTTCTTTTCTGGAGTGGTGTCCTCTTTATCAGGTTTCTCATTACAAGCGGCATTCATCCGTACACAGCTACGCAGATGGACCCCTGGGTCATTGCACTGGGTTTTCCCCTGGGTATGGCTTTCCTCACCTTCTATTTCGTGTTCCAACTGTACACCTTTCTTGGTGGTAAAGAGATAGCCGGGTGGAAAATTTAATTGCCAATCGTTAATCAATGATACAAGAATAAAGGTTTTTTAGTCTCCTGACTAAGAGAAGATAATACGAAGTGATTATACTTATCCTTGCTACGCTTATTGTACTGCTTATAGTTGGTGTCCCCATCTTTATGGCAATGGGAGTGCCGGGTGTAATTATGGGGGCATTTCGTGGCCCCCTCGAATCTATCGCCCAGCTAATGGTAGGCTTTTCCAGCAAGTACCTCTTCATGTGTATTCCATTGTTTATCCTGGCTGGCGATATTATGGCCAAGGGCGGAGCCTCAAAGAGGCTGGTGGATATGGTGGAATCATTCGTTGGTCACATTCCCGGCGGACTGGCTCTCGTAGTGGTCTATTCTTGCGCCATTTTCGCTTGCCTTACCGGGTCAACAATGGCGACAGTAGCGGCAATAGCACCGATAATTTATAAACCAATGATAGATAAGGGCTATAGTGTTCCCTTTACTACCGGAGTAATTGCGGCATCCGGCACCCTGGGCATTTTGTTCCCACCCAGTGTTCCGCTGATTGTGTATGCCGGAATTACCGAGCAGTCAATCCCCGCTCTCTTTATGGCCGGATTCGCACCGGGCATAGTTCTCACCATATTGCTCACTATAGCTATATTGATCATAAGCAAAATAAAGAATTATGGGGCGGGCCAGCGCTACTCATGGTCTGAGAGAAGGCGGATATTCATTCGTTCTCTCCCGGTTTTAATGTTACCGGTCATTATCCTCGGGGGTATCTTTTCAGGCATCTTTACCCCCACCGAGGCGGCGGCAATAGCCGTAGTGTATGGCTTTGCTATCAGTAAGTTCTGGTACAAGGAGATTTCATGGAGGGCTACCTGGGAATGCATTATGCACGCCGCGGTAGTGGTGGGCATGGTTATGATCCTTACCTCCTTTGCCCAGCTCTTTGCCAATGGACTGATTTTCCTCAAGTTCTCAGACACTATTGTTAATTTCGTAGTATCGAATGTCGGCTCGTGGATATTATTCATGCTGGGCATAAATATCATGTGGCTCATACTCGGTATGTTTATTGACCCGCTCAGCATCCTCCTTCTCAGTACGCCTCTCCTGTATCCCGTACTGGCTCCACTTGGCATTAGCCCTATCCACTTCGCTATCGTTTTAATCCTTAATGACGAGATTGCGTTGATAACCCCACCGGTCGGTTTAAACCTATTTGTACTCAGTGGTGTGACCAAAGTAAATATAGAGACGATTGCCCGTGGAATTATACCTTTCTTCGTCATCATGATAGTGATGCTGCTTATTGTCACCTACTGGCCTACTCTGAGTACCTTCCTGCCGGCGCTCGCAGGACTGTAATGAAATAACAGGCTTGAAATTAATAAAGATAGCTACCCGTATCAGTGATATACTTATATCCAAATCTTAAAGAGTGGGACCGTGAGAAGCAGTCGGCAAGTTGCCCTGCGTTTCACTCAAAACCACAAAGGGGGTGAGATAGCCAACACCAAAAAATTAACCAGCGTTTTTCATATATTAACAAAGGAGGTATTAGTTCAATGAAAAAAGTGAGCAAGCTATGGTTGGGGATGGTCCTGGTATTGGCCCTCGCATTATTGTTTGTCGCCTGCGCGGCTCCAACTCCAGAACCGGCTCCAGCACCAGCACCGACACCGGCTCCAGAACCAGCTCCGGCACCGGCTCCAGCACCAGCTCCTGAGCCGGCAAAAGAGTATGTGATTAAACTCCCTCATGATAGCCCGGTTACCCATATTGTCAATCTTACCGCTGAAAAATTCGCTGAATTGTGCGAACAGTATTCTAACGGTCAGATTAAGGTAGATATATACCCCGCCGGGCAGCTCTATGATTCAAAGGGCTCAGCACAGGCAGTTCTCATGGGTACCACCCAGATGGCGATGTTAGCATCAGGTAAACTCGGGGTAGACCCAAGTGAGAACCTGCTGAATGCTCCGGGTTTATGGACACGGGATAGCTATTACGAGATTTGTACCGGGCCTGCTGGTACAGCCTTTCTGAAACATCTCGAGTCTTCAGGTCTCCACGGACTGGGTGTGGGCATGAATTCGATCAGCCAGGGCATATTCAGCAGCATTGGCCCAATCAATACCCCGGCTGACCTCGATGGTCAGAAAATAAGAATTCCCCCGGCACAGGTACCTGAACTTATAGTAGGGGCACTGGGTGCGTCACCGATAGCTATTCCTTATGCCGAGTTAATCCCGGCTTTGGAAAGGGGAATGGTTGACGGGGTCTTCACCGGATGGACCAGCGGGATATCCAAAGGTCTGGATGAGATACTGGACTACGGAGTTTCCAGCGCCATATTCGGCGGCTCCGCATTTTCAATGGTAATCAACCAGAATTTCTGGGACTCGCTCACTCCGGAACTCCAGGACATCATCGAGAACAAGGTATGGCCTGAGACAGCCGAATGGAACTTCGCTCAGGCGGAGAAGAATGAGGTTGAGCTTACCGCGAAAGCAAAAGAGGCAATGAAAGACGTGAACCGGATAGAGGGTGCGGATGCGGTTAAAACCTGGGCAGATGCCCTTATGACGGTTCCCGCTGATTTGCTGAAGGAATCCGATCAATCCGCAGCCGATGTCGTCATCGAGCTGACCGGCTACGGTAAGTAATCCCGCTCCCTAGTTATAATCACAGGTTCATTCCCGCTAGGGAATAATCGCTCAGGCTGGGATCGGTAACACCGTTAGCCAGTCTGGCTGCGCGCTATGCGCCGGTTAATGGACAAAATTGAATCGCACCCGGTGCGTTACAGGTACTAGCTGGGTATCTGCAGCGCATCGGGAGGCGATTGCCGGCAGAAGTCAATAGAAATGAATTGCTATTTTATCAGGTATTTACCTGATAACTACTTTTTCTTGGGAAAACGAGAAATATTTCTCTGCGATTAAACACCGCCTGGTATTATTCGGTGTAGGACGATACGGAAGAGGTAATTATGCTCAGTGGTTTTCGAGTACTTGACCTGACTGATGATAAGGGATTCTTATGCGGTCGAATGCTGGGGGATCTCGGCGCCGACGTGATAAAGGTTGAAAAACCTGGCGGAGACCCGTCAAGACACATCGGGCCTTTTTATCACGATATTCATGACCCGGAAAAGAGCCTGTACTGGTTTGTTTTCAACAGCAACAAAAGGGGCATAACTTTAGATATTGAGACTGCTGGCGGTCAGGACCTGTTCAAGAGACTGGTGGCAACGGCTGACTTCGTAATTGAGTCCTTTCCCCCGGGATATATGAAAAAACTTGGACTGGACTACCCGGCGCTTTCTCAAATCAATGAAAAAATAATTGTAACATCGATTACTCCATTTGGACAGACCGGACCCTACCGGGATTATAAGTCCTCGGACATAGTGAGCATGGCTATGGGCGGTCTGATGTATCTTACCGGTGAACCTGACCGTGCTCCGCTACGCATCAACGTCCCACAATCGTATCTTCACGCCGGTGGTGATGCCGCCGTCGGTTCCATGATAGCCCATTATCACCGCCAGGAAAGCGGCGAGGGGCAGCATGTGGATGTATCGATACAGGAGAGCCTTATCTGGACTACCGCCAGTGCGGTACCATTTTTTGAACTGCATGGCACCACAATAAAGAGAACAGGCGCCCTGCGTGCCGGCCATTACGAGAATGCCATGGAGCGGCAACTCTGGCCCTGCAAGGATGGCTTTGTTATCTTCAACCTCGTGGGAGGCGTCTTCGGGGCCAAGATAAACAGCGCCCTTACCGAGTGGATTGATAGCGAAGGGTTGGCTGATGACTTCATAAAAGGGACAAACTGGCACAAATTCGATATGGCTACGGTAACCCAGGATACAATAGAACAGGTGGAAAAGCCGATAGGGAAGTTTTTCCTGAATCACACCAAAGCAGAGATCTACGAGGGGGCAATGAGCAGAGGTATAGGGGTATGCCCGGTGTCCACCATTGAAGACCTGTTGCAAAATCCGCAATTGACGGCAAGAGAATTCTGGGTAGAAGTGGCCCATCCTGAACTGGGTGAAACCCTTACCTATCCGGGTGCATCGGCTATTACGTCCGCAGCTCCCTTTAAAATACGGCGCCGCGCTCCTCTGATAGGCGAGCATAATCAGGAGGTCTACGGAGGAGATTTAGGCCTTACCGAAACTGAACTCACCAATCTCAGGCAAAGTAAAGCTAGTTGAAGATAAAATTGGAGACAACGTGCCAATGAACAGGGTTTTCGCCGGACTAAAAGTGGCCGATTTCAGCTGGGCAATAGCTGGCCCGCTGGTAACCAGGTATCTGGCCGACTTTGGGGCAACGGTAATACGCGTTGAGTCGAGCCAAAGGCCCTGTCTGCTCAGGCTTTCGGCGCCTTATAAAGACAGGGTTGCCGGGATAAATCGCGGTGGCTATTTTGCGTTTTTCAATGCCAATAAATACAGCCTGGGTCTAAATCTGGGTAATGCCAGGGGCAGAGAAGTCGCCAAAAAGCTCGTAGCCTGGGCTGATGTGGTGGTGGAAAACTTTTCTCCGGGCAGGATGGAGGCATGGGGACTGGGATACGAAGATTTGAAAAAGGTAAAACCTGATATCATTATGCTCCGAAGCTCTAACCAGGGACAATTCGGACCTCATGCCAACTATTCCAGCACGGGAGTCCCGCTGATAGGCTTGTCCGGCTACCCCCCTTATATCGGCTGGCCTGACCGTACCCCGTTACCGGTGCCCGTAGCCTATACTGACATAGTGAGTCCACGCTTTGCGGCGGCGGCGCTCATAGCTGCTATCGACTACAGGCGCCGAACCGGCAAGGGACAATGCATAGACGTATCACAGTTCGAAACCGGAGTGCATTTCCTGGCACCCGCCGTGCTGGACTACGTGGTAAACGGGCGGGAAGGCAGCCGGACCGGAAATGCCAGCGCTTACGGAGCGCCCCACGGAGCTTATCGATGCAAAGGAGATGACCGGTGGTGTGCTATTGCCGTGTTTACCGATGCGGAATGGGACGGGTTCTGCAAAGCTATCGGCAACCCTCCGTGGACAACCGCCCCCATGTTTAGCACGCTGCCTGCCCGGAAAGAAAATGAGGATAAGCTCAATCAGCTCGTCGAGGAATGGACGCTGAACTTCACTGCCGAAGAGGTAATGACCAGAATGCAGTCGGCGGGAGTGGCTGCCGGTATAGTACAAAGTTCGGCAGACCTGGTAGCCGATCCTCAGTTACAACATCGCGGCTATTTCCTGAAGCTAGACCACGAAGAAATCGGCCCGATATCCTCACTGGGCCAGGCTTTCAAGCTGTCGAAAACGCCGGCGGAGGCACAAATGCCGGCACCACGTCTGGGACAGCATACCGACTACGTGCGTACCGAGATTCTGGACATCTCGGATGATGAGTTTGTCGAGCTGTTACAGGCGGGGGCTTTTGATTGATGAAACCACTGTTATGCACACGGGTAAAGTGCTACTATCCATAGAGTAAGATAACATACCAGAGTCAACGAGTAACATATAATACAACGAGAATAGTTGTAGTGCAGGAGGACTAAATGCCAATTTCAGGGCCGGAAATACTGCTATATGAAAAAAAGGACGGGATTGTAGTCATTACCTTAAATCGACCTGAGCGACTGAACGCTTTGAGCCATGAGCTGCAGCAAAGGCTGGAGGAAGCCTGGGCTCGTTTTGCCGAGGATAAAGATGCCAAAGTCGCCATTCTCACCGGTGCCGGAGAGAAGGCATTCTGTGCCGGGATGGACCTCAAGGACCAGGCAGAACGCGCTGAAGCGGCCGGTACCGGTGCGGTAAACCTGCGGTGGGGTAGCCTCGAAGTTTATAAACCTATTATTGCCGCTATCAATGGCCTGGCTTATGGCGGAGGTTGGAAAATGGCGCAGGACTGTGATATCAGAATCGCCGTCGATTACGCCGAGTTTTCCACGCCGGAGGTAAAGTGGGGGCGGGGCGCACCCTGGGCTATCCCCCTGCTTTGGATGATTCCTTTTGGCGTGGCTCTGGAACTGCTCATGACCGGGGAAAAAATCGACGCCCAACGAGCCTATGACATTAATTTTGTGAATAAGGTAGTTACCAAAGAACGCCTTATGCCCGAGGCATTGAGGATGGCGAAGGTAATCAGCGAAAACGCTCCACTCTCGGTACAGGCAGTTAAAGAAATGTACTACAAAGCCAGGGACACCGGTTATACCGCGGGTATGAACATGGCTACACACCTCTGGGACAAGGTATACCAGAGCGAGGATGCCATAGAGGGCCCTAAAGCCTTCAGGGAAAAGAGAAAACCGGAGTGGAAAGGCAAGTAGCCGGTACGGGTTAAGTCACCCGCGGGATTAACTCTTTTTGCCGAACAGGTCCTGAACAGAACCTACCGACTGGTCATCTATGTCGACCTGGAGTGCCTCAAGAAACCGGGCTACCATTCCCCAGTAGCCGACGGATGCCGTCAACTCCACGATTTTCCGGTCGTTCAGGTGTTTCTGGAGTGTCCGGTAGGTCTCGTCCTTCACCTGAACATTCTGCGCAACCTCGTCGGTGTACTGGAGTACGGCCCGCTCTTCATCGCTGAAGTTTTTCGAGCTACTCCATTCTGAGATTGTCTCGGCTTGCTCCGGGCTTACGCCTACCTGCATGGCTACGGGATAATGCTGCGTCCACTCGTATTCACTTCCAGAGACCCTGGCGATTCTCAGTATGGCTAACTCACGCAGTTTTGGCGAGAGCTCTGCCTTTGCCAGCAGCGAATTGCCAAGCCGGATGAAATCACGCAATAACCGGTGATTATAAGCCAGAGTCTTGTACAAGTTGATGATTCTGGCTCCATTGCCCCGGATTTTACTGAATATTTCTTCTACTTCAGCCGGAGCCTGGTCTTCTTGCACCGTTGGAACACGAGACATGTAGTACCTCCACGAGCTATATAGATTATTTGCCTATCTTTCTCATTTTACCATTGGCTTTAATACAAGAGCAAGGTAAATGACACCGGTTGATATGTCATTGCACGGAACGGCAGAATGTGAATAAATACTGTCATATTCTCTGCGATGTACTGTCCCCCTTTTTCCTTTCACCACCCCAAGCCCCTCACCACAGCTTTTTTCTTCCCACACCCTGCCCCCAACCACAGTATGTTTTTCCCGCCCGAACCCACCCCCGGCTCATCTGCATGTAAG
>CAYXWH010000043.1:0-16735 GCA_964468755.1 uncultured Dehalococcoidaceae bacterium | reverse complement strand
CGAGGTGACCAACCCAATGTCAATTCGTTTGAAGACCTTCACCGAATCGTCTATATAGGAACAATTCGACGCGGGGTTATCCTCAAGCGCCTTGGCAACCACGGCTATAATCATATCGGTAACGGTAAGTCTAATGCCGGTTTTTTCCTCAATTATGGGCACCAGCTGATGGCGCGTCTTGCCGAACTCACGGGTGTCAACTTCTATGGTCAGGTAGAAGTGGGGCGCCTGGAAGCTCTCCGTCATGCGCCGGGCGATGACCTTGCGCATGGAAGAGAGCGGTACTACCGGCTCCTCGTCTACGGACGGCGCTTCTTTAATGGGTGGGGCTGCCTTCTTCTCATCTATCGCCTGTAAGACATCCTCCCTGACTATCCGGCCACCGGGCCCGGTTCCGGTTACCGTGGCTAAATCAATACCGTTTTCCTGAGCCATCTTCCTGGCGACCGGCGAGGCTTTGATAGCCGGAACTGCCGATGGTGCCTCAGCCGGTTGAGCCGGGGTAACCTCTATTGCCGCCGGTGTTTCCGCGGCTGTTTCTTTCCTGGCGATGACTGCTGGCGCGGCTACCTCAGGTGCCGTCTCTCCGGGCTGGAGGATAAAGGCGATGGTGGTGCCCACCGCTACCTCATCACCTTCCTGGGCCATTATCCGGCTCAGTATGCCCGGTTCCTCAGCCTCAACCTCAAAGGTCACCTTCTCGGTTTCTATTTCGACGATGATATCCCCCTTTTCCACCCGGTCTCCCTCCTGCTTTCGCCACTTCACAATTTTTCCGGTGACCATCGCTTCATCGAGCTTGGGTAAAATCACTGTGGTAGCCATCCTCATGTCTCCTTTGCTCTTATCTCACATCATGCCCGTAAGCTGGCGACGTGTAGTTCCCGTTTTACTGGACAGGTGCTTCCTTGCCCAGCAGTTCCCGGGCTCCGTTAATAATATTGCCTTCATTGGGAAGAACATAGTCTTCCAATTTGGGGTTGAAGGGAATCGGCGAATCAAGCGCGGTTACCCGCTTGATGGGGGCATCCAGGTAGTCAAAAGCCTTCTCGGCAGCAATGGCGGCGACCTCGGCGCCAAAGCCCAGTGTACGGCAGGCTTCATGGACTATCATCAACCGGCCTGTCTTCTTTACCGAATCGAGAATCGTGCCTTCATCCAGGGGCCGGAGCGTGCGCGGGTCAATTACCTCCAGCGAGATGCCATCCTGCTGCAATTTTTCGGCGGCATTAAGCGCCATGCCTACACATTTGGATGTAGCCACCACGGTGATATCACTGCCCGGTCGCTTGATGTCCGCCGTCGCCAGCGGTACCAGGTATTCCTCTTCGGGGACTTCCCCTGTCTCACCGTAGAGTCCCTTATGTTCGATGAATATCACCGGATTATCGTCCCTGATACTGGACTTGAGCAGTCCTTTGGCATCGTACGGAGTGGAAGGCATCACCACTACCAGTCCCGGTATATGAACGTAGAGCGCTTCCAGTGATTGAGAATGGTGGAGCCCGGCCGAGCGACCGCCGCCGCCCTGGGTACGTATTACCAGCGGTACCTTTACCACGCCCCCGGTCATATAGCGAAACTTGGCTATCTGGTTGAAGATCTGGTCAAGAGCAAGGAGGGAGAAGTCAATATACATTATCTCGGCTACCGGTCGCATACCCACCAGGGCAGCGCCGAGCGCGCCACCGGCTACCCCCTGTTCGGCTAGCGGGGTATTTCTTATCCGGTCATGACCAAACTCCTGTACAAGTCCCTGGGTTACCTTGTAAGCACCGCTATATTCAGCGATATCTTCACCGAAAATAAAAACTGACTCATCACGAATCAATTCCTCTCTCAGTGCTTCCTGTAGTGCTTCTCTATAGGTTATTTCTCGCATGGTTACCCCCTTGCCGTCTCTGTATAAATATAGTAAAGAGCCTCTTCAATCTTCGGTTCCGGGCTCTCCGCAGCGAATTTAACTGCCTCATCGAGTTCTTTTTGTATGGAAGCTTTCATTGTATCAATTTCCGACTGGGTAATTATCCCCTCGTTGAGGAGTTGACTTTGAAATCGTTCGATGGGGTCATCCTTGCGGTGCTCTTCAACTTCTTCTTTGGTGCGGTAGCTGGTGCCGGGGTCACCCATATGATGTCCGTAGTAACGATAGGTGGTGGCGGTAATCAAGGAGGGTCCCTCACCTTTTCTGGCTCTGTCTATTGACTGGCTGGCTGCCTGGGCGACTGCTCCGGCATCATTGCCATCAACGCTTACCCCGGGGATATTGTGGGCTTTGGCTCGTTCGGCCAGTGTCGTTAGCTTGGTGTAGTCCTTCTGCGGGGTGCTCATCCCGTACTGGTTATCTTCACAAACGAAGACCACTGGCAGGTCAAATACCGCGGCTACGCCAAGTCCTTCATGAAAGGCACCGGTGCAGGTGGCGGCATCGCCGATGAAACAGACGGTGACCCTGTCCAGCTTCTGCATTTTGCAGCCGAGGGCGACGCCGCTGGCAATGGGGACACCGGCGCCGACAATTGCCGTGGCGCCAAGCATATTAAGGTCGGCGGCTACGATATGCATCGAGCCTCCACGCCCCTTGCAGTATCCGGTCTCCTTGGCGTAGAGCTCAGCCATCATCCGGTCGGAGCGGGCTCCCTTGGCGATGATGTCGCCGTGACCCCGGTGGGTGGTAAGAATGTAATCATCCTCTCTGAGAAAAGCGCAGACCGCGGCGGGGATGGCTTCCTGTCCGGCCGAGGCGTGGATGAAGCCGGGCAGGTTGCCCTTGCGGTATTCAGATATGGCCTTTTCCTCGAAGTACCGGATTCTCAGCATGGTATTAAAGATTTCTTGTAGCTTCTCATTGGCTATTTTCGACATAAGACCTCCTTAAAGTATTTGGGCACTGCTAATCCTCCATTGCTGAACCGCTTGGCTGGAATATCACAATCCCTCGTAATAGCACTATACCATCAGGCTGTTTCGTCGCTTCAATGTGCGGTTGTTTTGGTTGCTGCACGCCCGACTGTGAGCCAAATGCCGATTAATTCTTTAACACCTCAGTGATAACTTATATTATAATTACAGCTATCCTGTTGTCCCGAACCTCAGCGGGGGTTTCGCTGATTTTCAGCTTCTTGTAGATGGTTGTTGCGAGTGGGTTGAAGGGTATATTTTTGATGTAAAAGGGTACTATTGAATTCAGAGACTGTCATTATATTGCTTGCTACATGAATATTATATAATTTATAATCCATTTTAGCTTTGATGTCAACTTTTAATTAATGCAATGTCATTGACAAGTGGTTGAGATTGGCATAGAATTTGCCCGCAAGCCTTTTTCAAAAACGATTCTGATGGAAAGGAGATACTACAATGACGGTCGGTACTATGGCGGTTGATTTTGAGGAGAGGGTAAATTATGAACGGCTGCGCAGGGAGCGTCTGGCGAGGGCAAAGGAACAGCTCAAGACCTACGGACTGGGGGCTCTGCTGTGTTATGACTTTGATAATATCCGCTATATAACCGGGACTCATGTGGGGGAATGGGCCAGGAATAAAATGCAGCGTTATGCAATTTTGCCCAGGGATGCTGATCCCATTCTCTATGACCCGGCAGCGCCGGCAAAAAGAAAGAGCGCACCGTGGATTGCTGACCGTGTCCACCCGGCGGTCGGGTCGATGCGGGGTTCCATTCCGCCGGAGGTGGGTAATGTCGAAGCACTAGCCCGGTCGGTAAAACAAATGCTTTCCGAGTACGGGGTAGAGAAAGAGCCGTTAGGGGTTGATATTACCGATATTCCCTTTTACCAGGCATTGCAAAAGGAAAACATCGAGGTTGTAGACGGACAGCAGGCGATGCTGGATGCCAGGATAATCAAGACCAGAGACGAAATTGAGCTCTTGAAGCTCGCGGCCTCTATGGTGGATGCGGCCTATTACGAGATTGCCAGCGGTATCAAACCGGGTGCGAGGGAAAATGATCTGGTTGCCATTGCCAATAATACCCTGTTCACCCTGGGGTCTGACCTGGTAGAATGTGTCAACAGTGTTTCCGGACCTAGAGCCCAGCCCCATCCCCATACCTTCGGTGACCGTATCATTCGACCGGGGGACATGGTCTTCCTCGATATCATGCATTCATTTAACGGCTATCGTACCTGTTATTATCGTACCTTTGTCTGTGGAAAGCCATCCAAGGCACAGCTCGATGCCTATGAGAAGACATGGAAATGGTTGAAGGATTCCATTAATGCGGTGAAACCCGGTGCGACCACGGCTGATGTGGCTAAATGCTGGCCGCCGGCCGAGGAATTTGGACTTAAAGACGAGCGGGAAGCGTTTTTGCTCCAGTTCGGTCATGGCATTGGTATGAGTATCTGGGAAAAGCCGATAATATCCCGGCTGTTCTCATTTGACCACCCGTTTACCCTTAAAGAGGGGATGACCTTTGCTCTGGAAACCTATTGCCCGTCGGCGGATGGACAGGGTGCCGCCCGAATTGAGGAAGAAGTTGCCGTCACCAAAGACGGCTGTGAGCGATTGTTTAAATTCCCGGCTGAGGAACTCATTTCCTGTGGAGTTCCCGGGTCTATATAGCGACAGGCAGTGGTTTCGAGATGAGCCGTATTCATCGGGTGTTATCTGATTTGGCTTGCGTCAGTAACATCTGATTATGAACGGGACATATGCTTGAATCCGGTGGATAACCTGATTTTACATTAGTCTCAAGCAGGCATATGAATCTGGAGAGAAAGGAGGTGTAAGCACTTTTTGGGTTAGTATCAGGTAGCAACTGAGATTAGAGAAGATGCTCACGGGAAGTCGAGTGCCAGGAAAATGAGAGCTGTATTACAGCCAAATAATGCACAGTGGGGGGTGGGGTGAGCCAATATTTGGTACAGGAGGAGATATGAACGAGCGAGTAGGGTTTGTTGGTCTGGGACATATGGGGCAACCAATGTCGGCTCGTTTGCTGGAAGCCGGTTTTCCACTTACCATATGGAACCGGACCAAAGGCAAAACAGATGAACTGGCCAAGAAAGGTGCCAAGGTAGCCGGTTCACCTGAAGAAGTAGCCGCCCAGTCTGAGGTAGTGGTAACCATGGTCTCGGACGGTGCAGCCCTGAAGGAAGTGACGCTGGGCAATGATGGCGTCCTGTCCGGTGCCAAATCAGGAAGCATTTTGGTTGATATGAGCACGGTGGACCCCGGGAGTTCCGCCGAGGTGGCTGGGGAGGCGGGGGCGAAGGGAGTGAAGATGCTTCGAGCGCCGGTATCCGGAAGTACCGTGCTGGCATCGCAGGGGAAGCTGACCATCTTCGCCTCCGGTGATAAACAGGCATATGAGAAGTGCCAGGATGTCTTCGCAGCTATAGGACAAAAGAATTTCCATGTAGGCACCGGAGACGAGGCGCGTTACCTCAAGCTGGTCATGAATATGATGGTCGGTACAACGTTGCAGATGCTGGCGGAAGCCGCGGTCTTTGGTGAGAAAGCGGGTCTGAACTGGGAACAGATGCTGGAGCTTGTCGGGAGCAGCGTGGTGGCATCTCCGCTGGTAGCCTATAAAATCGGACCGCTGGCGAAGCGGGATTTCACCCCGGCATTTACCGCATCAATGATGGCGAAGGATTTTGATCTGGCTCTCGAGGCTGGTAAGAAGCTTGGCGTATCACTGCCTACTATCGGCATGGTTCGCCAGTTTCTCGGCGCGCTTCAGGCAACCGACCGGGGTGAACTGGACTTTTCAGCATTACTGCTGTTAATGGAAGACCTCGCCGGAGTAAAACACTAAATTGGGAATCAACACCAAACCGATTAAAGCAAGGGGGTATGCATAATTATGGCAGGTAAAGCAATCTTAAGGAAAATGAAGGACATCGATTCAGGCTGCCCACCCAAACACACCAATACGGATGCATTCGTTTTGTGCAACAAGGCTACCGTTGGGTGTAATAACATCGAGTTTTTCCTTACCGAGATTCACCCGGGAGGCGTGGCTGAGGAGGATGTCCATCCCATTTCTGAGCACGCCTACTTCGTAATCTCGGGACGGGGACAGGCGATAGTTGACGGTGAAGAGTTTATCGTAGAACCAAGCGACTGTCTGTATATCCCGCCCGGGGCAAAACATGGAATTAAACCAATCGGGGGACAAACACTCCGGTTTGCCGTTTGGATGGCGCCACCCAGGCAATAAAAAAGGATATTTACGTATATAAACAGAGAAGGCGAGAACAGGCTGCTGGAGCGATGCCTGAGTGGCATTGACGTGTGGTAAGGTGAGTTGTTGGCTGTTCCAGTTGAAAACGGCGGATGCCGGTCTGGTTCTGCCGGTAGAGAATCATTAACGATAACTGACGGGCAGTCTGGTTTTGTGGATTTATGGGTGGTTTTGCAGCTGAACTCGTACTAAATAACGCCAGGGTAATAACCCTTAATCCCTTTTATCCCGTGGCGCAACTGGTAGCGGTGCGGGATGGAAGGGTGCTGGGTCTGGGTCGGGAAAATGACATTGCCGAATATCGTGGTGATGGCACCGTAGTTATCGACTGTGCCGGCAGGACGGTAATTCCCGCATTCAGCGATGCCCATTGTCATCTTGCTGCCTTTGCCGAGAGCCTGCTATCGACCAGCTTGAACCAGAGCACCGCGAGTTCAATTGCCGATATTCAGCAAGCGATTCGAAGGTCAGCCCTGAGTTTGCCGGCAGGGAGCTGGGTCAAAGGATTCGGCTACCATGAGTTCTACCTTGATGAAAAGCGGCATCCAACCCGGTGGGACCTTGATGAAGCCACGGTTACTCATCCGGTAAGGCTCGCTCACCAGTCCGGTCATGCCCATGTGCTCAACAGCCTGGCGCTGGAGCATGCCGGTATATCAATAGAGACAGAGGAGCCGCCGGGTGGCATGATTGAGCGCGACCTAGCCACCGGCGAGCCTAACGGTATTCTTTACGGCATGGGCGACTACCTGGCGAAGGTAGTACCGCCGCTGGATGAAAAAGAGCTGGAGCGAGGGATACGGCTGGCCAGCGAATACCTTTTCTCCCGGGGAGTAACCTCCCTGCAGGACGCCTCGCCGCGTAACAATCTGGAGCGCTGGCGGCAGTTTCGGCAGTGGCAGGATGGGGGATATGTGAAGCAGCGCATTACCATGATGGTGGGATGGGAAGCACTGGGCGAATGTATCGAGCGGGGCATCAAAACCGGGAAGGGTAATGGCCGGCTGCGACTGGGTGCGGTGAAGATGCTGCTGGATGAGACGAGGGGCCAGCTCAACCCGCCGCAGATAGAGCTCAACGAGAAAGTATTTGAAGCCCATCGTTCCGGTTTCCAGGTTGCCCTGCACGCCGTTGAAGAGACCACGGTAGCGGCGGCGGTTACCGCTCTGGAATACGCGTTGCACAGACTGCCTCGTGCTGACCACCGCCATAGGGTTGAGCATTGCTCGGTATGTCCCCCGGAGATGGCGGAGCGGCTGGCGTCGCTGGGAGCGGTGGTGGTTACCCAGCCCTCCTTTGTCTATTATAATGGTGAAAGGTACCTGGCTACGGTGCCTGATGAGCAGCGTAGGCATCTCTACCCGGTGGCTACCCTGATGAGGGCCGGCGTCAGGGTAGGTGCCGGCTCGGACTGTCCCGTGGTGCCGGCTGACCCGATGAACGGAGTCTTTGCTGCCGTTACCCGCCGGACCATGAACAGACAGGCCCTCTTGCCTGAAGAAGCGGTATCACCCGTGGAGGCACTACGGATGTATACCGAACATGCCGCCTATTCCGGCTTTGAAGACGCGGTGAGCGGGTCGATAGCGCCGGGCAAGCATGCCGACCTCGTCGTCTTAAGTGCTGACCCCACTTCGGTGGCGCCGGAGGAGATTCTCAATGTAGCGGTGGCAATGACCGTCGCCGGCGGGGAGATTGTGTGGCGGGAGGGTCTTTAGGCAATGACGCCACGATTGACATAATCCTGATATTCTTCTACGCTTATACCCAGTAGTTCCTGATAAACGTAGCGGTTATGCTGACCCAGCAGCGGGGCGGCTTTCCATGATTCGGCGGGGGTGCGACTCAGCCTTATCGGTGTTCTGTCAAAGCTGGTGGTGCCGAGCCGGGGATGCCGGGCGTTGACAAAGAAGCCGCGCCTGTTGAGCTGGGGGTCGCTTGCAAGGTCAGCGGAGCTACTGACTACCCCCGCTGGGACACCGGCTTCCTGAAGCAGGCTCATAACCTGCTCGGGCGTGTAGTTAGCCGTCCACTGTTCCACCATTCGGTCAAGTTCCCCGGCATGCTGGTGGCGCTGATGAAGACTGGCAAATCGTTCCTGCTCGGTCCAGGCGGGATTGCCCATGACCCGGCAGAAAGCATGCCACTCCGCATCGGTAAACACCGCGATAACGCACCAGCGGTCTTCGCCTTGGCACTTATAGCACCCATGCGGAGCTGCGGTGAGAGTGCTATCGGTATTGCCTTCGGGTCCGGCGACGGTACCATTGATTGAATAGTCGAGCAGTGCCGGTCCCAGCAGGCAGCAGAGCGCTTCATATTCCGACATATCGATATAGAGTCCCTGGCCGGTGCGTGTCCGGTATTCCAGTGCTGCCAGCACGGCATAGGCGGCAAACATGCCCGATAGCGAGTCGGCGTAGGAGTAACCGATTCCTTCCGGCGGGGAATTGCCCGACGAAGTGAGGTGGGTCATTCCGGAGAGAGCCTGGATGGTGGGTCCCAGGGCGGCGAAGTCCCGCCATGGTCCGGTCTGCCCGAACCCCGAAAGGCTTACCATGATAATGTCCGGCTTCATCTGCCTCAGCGCCGGGTAGTCAAGCCCCCATTGAGCCATAACCCGGGGGGTGAAATTTTCCACCAGGATATCGCAGATGGCTACCAGCCTGAGGGCGAGCTTTCTCCCTTCGGGGTGAGCCATGTTCAGCGTTATCCCCAGCTTATTCCGGTTCCAGGTATTAAAGTAACCGGTCGAATTGGACTCGGCGCCGGTTGCCATATTTCCGGTCTGAACCTTGATTACCTCGGCACCGAAGTCAGCCAGTGTTCTGGTGGCATAAGGTCCCGCCAGTAACCAGGTGAAGTCCAGTATTCTTATACCCTCCAGGGCGCCGTGGCTCATGAAACCCCCTCTTTAAATAACGTTCCGGGCGGCAAGCCCGGTTAATTCCTCGTCGGTTAATCCCAGTTCATTATGATAGACATGGGTATTGTGCTCGCCGATGTGCGGCGCGCGATGTCTTACCCGCCAGGATGACTCGCTTACTATGCCGGGGACGCCGGGATAGAGAAGCGGACCGCCGGTTTGGGGATGATTTACCGGGGCAAAGAAGCCGCGCGACTGTGATTGCGGGCTGTGAAACACCTCGTCTATTGAGCAGACCGGCGCCCAGGGAAAGCGCATCAATCGTCCCGTTTCCAGAAGCTCTTGAGTGGTATGAGTCTTTGTCCATGCGGTCAGCACCGCTATAATATGGTCGGCATGCTGTCTCCGGTACTCTTCATCATGCCATTTCTCGTCTTTCAGGTCGGCCGCCATGTCCTCACTGTCCAGCAGGTCGACCAGCGTCTCCCATTCCCGGTTAAAAGTGATGAAGAGATAGCCGTCCTGGCTGGGGAGTATGCCGGCGGTATCCGTCCAGTGCCGGTTGCCTTGCCGACTCGCTACCGTATTCTCGGAGAAGTAACGGACCATTACGTGCTCCAGGGTGGCAGCCACTGCTTCCTGTAAGGAAATGTCAATATGCTGGCCGTGACCGCTGTGTCCGCGCTCGCTCAGCGCCACCAGGATACCGATTGCCGCCTGAAGGGAGGCGGCATAGTAGGACTGCTGCCCGTAGGGCTTGAGTGGTGGCGCTGCCGGACTTCCGCACACGTACATTTGCCCCCCCATGGCGGAAGCAATCAGGTCGCTGGATTTATGGGAGCGGTACGGGCCGGTCTGTCCGAAGCCGGTTACTGAAGCCAGAATCAGTCCGGGATTTCGCTGGCTGAGGACATGGTAGTCCAGTCCGATATCGGTTAAATATCCGGGCGGGAATGTCTCCACGATAACATCGGTGCTGCTGGCCAGCCTCAGGAAAATATCACGTCCCCGGTCGCTTTCCAGATTAAGCGTTATGCCGAGTTTGCCGGTATTGTGATACCAGAAATGGAGGCTTTTCTCCGGGTGTGGGGCGGTTCCCAGAAAGGGGCCGATCCAGCGCGAGGTATCACCACCGGGTCTCTCCAGTTTGATGACAGTAGCTCCCATATCGGCGAGGAGCCTGGAACAGAAACTGGCACGCTCGTTGGCTAAGTCCAGGACGCGGAGTGCTGACAGCGGGGCGGTTGCTTCTGCCGGTGGTATCATCGTATGTAAAGATTAAAACTGGTTCTCGCCGGAAGGATTCCGGCGTTTGAGGAAGGACTTCACTATAATATGGTCATAAAGATGAAAAAGGTCAAGCTAATGACCGGTCTTAGCGTGACTAGTCGGAAGAAGGTACCGGCCTGGGTTCCTGTTTCTCCATTTCCTTATCGCAGCAGATAATAGCGCCTTCACCGGCTTTGGTGCACAGCGCTTCGGTACCACAGACCTGACATTTATATCTTTTGCCTAGTTGGTTCATCAACTAAACTCCTTGTTCATTGACTCGGGTTATTTCTTTTGCTCCATAGGCTGGCCGCAACAGGTGATGGTACCGTCACCGCCTTTGGTGACGATAAATTCGGAACCGCACTTCTTGCAGGTATAGCGCTTACCAATCTGATTCGCCATCAATTAAACCTCCATATATATTATAGCACTATCCCATGTAGAATCAAACGTGTACCGCCCGCGAATTGCCGTCTCCAGGCTATAGTGGTGAAATTACGGGCTATGCCGGTGACATAACGTTTTTCACACGCCGGGCAGCCCTGTTTCCCGATATTCTACCTGTGTGTCAGGTAGTGCTGCGCCAGTCCCTTTTCCATCTCCAGACCTTTCGCCAGGGGCAGGTCTGAGCCGCGCCATAATGCCTGTTTCACCATCCTGACTGCCAGCGGGTCAATAGCGGTGATTCTACGGGCAATACGCTCGACGGAGGGGATGAGTTCCCGTTTCGGCACCACATGATTGACCAGACCCAGGTGAAATGCCTCCCACGCCCCTATCCAGCGACCGGTGAGAATAAGGTCCAGAGCGCTACCCCGGCTGGTGGCTCGGGGCAGGTTTTGAGTGCCCCCGGCGCCCGGGATAATCCCCAGTCCTGCCTCCGGTAAGCCAAACTGGGCATCATCAGCAGCAATCCTTATGTCGCAGAACAGCGCTATCTCAATGCCGGAGCCCAGGACATAGCCGTGCAGGGCAGCGATGAGTGGCTGGGGAAGGCTTAAGAATTCCAGCCATATATTCCGTTCCCCCAGCGCTTCTCGGGCTTTGGTCGGTGAGGCAGCGGTAAGAAAATCTTTCAGGTCAGCGCCGGCACAGAATGCCTTTTCGCCAGCACCCTGAAGGATAACCGCCATTACCTCGGCATCGTCGCTTATCGCTCTCAACACCTGGTGGAATTCATCTCGCATAGCGCGGTTATACACGTTTAAAACGCGCGGACGGTTGAGGGTAATATAAGCGATGGTATCTCTCTTTTCATAGATAAGCGTTTCAAAATCGTTCATAACACCTGCCGGGTGAATCGATGGCTTACTTCCCCTTGAATTTAGGGGGCTTCTTTTTCAGAAAGGCGGTGATACCCTCGGTGCGGTCTTCGGTGGTCTGTAGCAGGAAATAGAGGTCGGATTCCAGGCGCAGACCCTGTTCCAGTGTCAGGTCAGAGCCGGTCAGTATTGCCTCCTTGGCATATTCCAGGGCGGTGGGGGCTTTGGCTGCCATCTCCCGAGCCATGTGTAGTGCCGAGGGGAGTAGCTCTGGAGTCGGCACTATTCGACTCACCAGGCCAATCTGGAAGGCTTCTCCGGCAGTAATATACTTTCCGGTGATAATCATTTCCATTGCCCTGGCCCGGCCGATGATGCGGGGTAGACGCTGGGTTGCCCCATCCCAGGGAACAAGACCGGCGTCAATATGGGTTATGGCGAAGCGGGCAGTTTCGGCAGCGATTCGTATATCGCAGGCAAGAGCCAGCTCAAGTCCCTGTCCCAGCGCATCACCGTTGATGGTGGCGATAACCGGGATATGTAATGCCGCCACCGGGGTGGCAACCGAGGGCAGTCTCCCCTCAAGTTTTCTGCCGGTGATTTCCGGTACTATCGCCGGGTCAGTACCGGCACAGAACGCCTGTTGCCCGCTGCCGGTGACAATGACCACTTTTATATCGTCATCAATAGCGATAGCATCGCACACCTCGGCCAGTTCATCAGCCAGGGTGACGTCTACCGCGTTGTGAGCGTCCGGGCGGTTGAGCGTGATGATACCCACCGCATCCGTTTTTTGAAAAACCAGGCTTTTATATACCATCAGGTCTTCTCCAGTAGCCATTTGCCACGGTGCTGCCGTGCCACTATACTATATTCCCAGCTCCTCTCCCACCAGTACCACGTTTATCCGTCCCTTTTCACTCAATGCCGCACCATCGATAGTTACCCAGTAGCAGCATATCTTCCAGTCGTGACTGCAATTCACACACCGACCGATCCGCACGCAGGGCAGGTCGGCTAGTTCGTCGCAGTGGTGCTGTTCATAGTGACGCCGGGCATTGAGCGGGCCGGCGAACTGGCGGATACGCTCCCTGGCTTCATCGACATCACGGACAATCTTGTTCACCCCGGCAACCAGCAGCACCTTTTCCGGTCCGAATATCATGGCCGCTA
Source organism: uncultured Dehalococcoidaceae bacterium (assembly GCA_964468755.1). Taxonomy (GTDB): domain Bacteria; phylum Chloroflexota; class Dehalococcoidia; order Dehalococcoidales; family RBG-16-60-22; genus CAYXWH01. The sequence goes on along the minus strand of CAYXWH010000043.1, from coordinate 3,951 downwards.
CCCGGTTTCCCAGTCCATCCACGTTCACCAGTTTGCCATCCATAGTGACGGCGTTGGTACCGGCGAGAAAAATATCCGCGAAGAAAGCTTCCCGGCACATTTGCCGCCGGTCCTCCGCGGTATCGATGTAATGACCCTCCGCATCCCACCGGAATGGGTCAATCACCGCGTTCCGCTGGCGATTGAGAAGTTCCGGGATAATGCCTATTTGCTCGACGGTTATGGAATCACCGCGGGCAACGGAAGCTCCCTGGGGAATCATATCCAGCAGGGTAGTGAGCGCCTCCCGGCGATTGGCGCAGTACTGAGCATTTATGTTTTTCTTTTGCAGGTTGTTGACCGCAATTATCGCCCGTTGTTCACCAAGCCATTTACGTTCCAGGTTTATATCCTTTTCACCATACATGACTGCCTCTGTGATTGTATAAGATTACGGCTGTCCGTTGCATCCTGCCACCCGGTTGTCTTTTCGCGCTGTTCCCGCAGGCACTTCCGGTACGTTCTTCAGGGTTGGTAACAAATTATATTATACTATATTAAACCGGGCTTGCTCTATACCTGCTTTGCGGAATACGTGAAAGAATGGGTATTTCTGCTGGGGCGACTTTGGGGGTATCGTAAGAATTGAGCTTGTCGGAGATAGCCCGGGGAATTATTCCCGGGGGAACCGGCGGCAAAAACGGGAAGGTGTGCAAGCCCTGTTGATAACCAGCCAATCAGACGCCGAGGTGCTTGTGCTTGACATCCTCGTTTTTCCGTAGTTCTTCCGGTGTCGATTCATAGACGACCACGCCTTTGCTGATTATATACACGTAATCCGCCAGCCCGAGCGCCATCTGAAGGTTCTGTTCCGCCAGTAAGACGGAAAGACTGCCTTTAAGCTGGGCAATTACCTGGCTGATCTCCCTGACGATCAGGGGGGCCAGACCTTCTGAAGGCTCGTCCATTAAAAGCAAATCAGGATTGGTCATCAGCGCCCGGCCGATGCTCAACATCTGCTGTTCCCCACCGCTGAGAAAGTGGGCACCAAGCTTGGACCGTTCTTTAAGGATGGGAAAGAGGGAATATACCCGCTCCAGGTTCCAGGCATTACCCTTATTCCCGTTTCGGGCGGCTATGGTAAGGTTCTCCCTTACCGTCAGCGAAGGGAAGATACCGCGTCCCTGGGGGACCAGTGACAGGCCCATTAGGGCAATACGGAAAGGCTCAAGACCGCTGATTACTTTCCCCTTGAAGCGCACCGTACCGCGGCGGGGGGGAGTGAAACCTATAATTGAACGGGCAACCGTCGTCTTCCCCATTCCGTTGCGGCCGAGCAGGGCGGTTATACGGCCGTCGCCGACTTCCAGAGAAACACCATGCAGTACATGGTTTTCTCCATAGTAGGTATGAACGTCAATGAGTTCCAGCATTTTATTAAGAACCCTCGCTACCCAGATAGATTTCTCTGACCTTTGGATTGGTCTGTATTTCTTGAGGTGTCCCCTGAGCTACCAGCTGTCCGAAGTAGAGAACCATGATACGGTCAGCCAGGTTGAATACGAGGTCCATGTCATGGGCGCAGAAAATGACCGATGTATCTTCCCGGTCTTTAAGCAGCTGGCGAAAGGTGTCAGCGAAAGCGTTGGCCTCAGCGGTCGACAGTCCGGCGGTGGGTTCATCAAGTAGTATGAGTTTGGGACTGGAAGATAGCGCGAAAATGACCTCCACCATTCGCTGGTCCCCGTACGACAGTGTTGCCACCGGCGCAAATCTCATTTCCCACAAGCCAATTGACTCCAGCAGGCGCTGGGCCGTGGCGACGAGGTCGTTACGGGCGTTAAGTGGCTGGAACATTTCGAAATGCCGGCGCTCAGCCCCTTTAAGGGCCAGCAGCATGTTATCGATTAATGCCAGATTAAAAAACAGGTTATTAAGCTGGAAAGAGCGAGCCAGGCCGAGGTGAAGCCGGTAGCGTGGTGGCATACGGGTAATATCCTGCCCTTGAAGGAATATGCGGCCGGTGGTGGCCGGTAATTGCCCGCCTAGCAAATGGAACAGTGTAGTTTTACCGGCGCCGTTAGGCCCGATAATGGCTAATTTCTCTCCGGGATTCGCGTTGAAAGAGACATCACTCAATGCCTGAAGCCCGCCGAACCTTTTGGATAAGCCGTCAACTTTCAGCATTTCCATACCTGATCCTCAATCTACTCCAGAATTTAGAGAGGTGAAAACCAAAACCGCCGCGTATAAACAACACACATATCACAAAAACCACCCCCAGAATAAGCGGCCAGCGTTCCGGCGTATAGATACTGGCAAAGTGCTCGAGAAGCAGCACCACTATTGCCCCGATTACCGGTCCGAACAGCGTTCCCGCACCGCCGATAACCACCATCAGCATTACCGAAGATGATGTCATTAGCCCCAGGTGTCCCGGCACCATAATACCGTAGAATGGGGCGAACAACACGCCAGCCACACCGGCAAATAGTCCGGAAACGATAAAGGCAATATATTTATGTGCCCATGTATTGTATCCCAGACATCTCATACGTGATTCGTTTTCACGAATGCCGACCAGGGCTTTGCCAAAGGGAGAGTTGATGAGTCGATAGAGAAGGAAAAAGCAGACCGCGAAGGCGATGAATACCAGATAGTAGTAATTGGTATCGGTGAGAGTGAGTCCGGGAATGCCAAAATCAGGATAGATAATACCTACCAGACCATCAGTGCCGCCGGTTACTGCACGCCATTTCACGGCAACCACCGAGAGCAGCTGCCCGAAGGCAAGGGTTACCAGGAGGAAGTATACCCCGGACACCCGCAGTGATATATAGCCGATGATGGCGGCGGCAATCCCGGCCATCACGATAGCTGCCGGAGCTACTATCCAGAAGCTGGTTAAACCAAGGCGGGCTATAAGGAGACCGGCGGTATAACCGGCTACTCCCAGATAGGCAGCGTGTCCCAGAGAAAGGAGTCCGGTATATCCCAGAATAAGGTCAAGGCTCATGGCGAAGATGGCGAAAATGAGGACTTTGGTCAGCAAGCTCTGAAAGTAGGTAGAGATAAAGGCGGGTATAATGAGCAGGATTATGCCGATTCCAATATATGGAGCATAGGCGAACAGCCAGTCTCGCCACGATGTTCCGGCATAGCCGGCTATGTTTGCCTTGTTCATTGCATCGCCCTCCCCATCAGCCCGGAAGGCCGGAACAACAGGATGATAATGAGCACCAGATACATGGTAAAGTAGGCAAACTCGGGGAAAAAGGCTTTGCCATAGGCGTCAACAAGCCCGATAACAAGACCGCCGACCAGCGCGCCCTGGATAGACCCGGTGCCGCCGACAATGACCACAATCATTGCCAGGAGCAGTGCGTCCCAGCCAACGCCAAGGTTTATTCCGAGCGATGGGGCTCCGATGAGACCGCAAAAGCCGGCGATAAATGCCCCCAGGGCGAAAACCCCGGTGAAAACCACCTTCAGATTTATACCGAGTCCCATGGTCATCTCCCGGTTATCCATGCCGGCCCGGATGATGGCACCAATCCGGGTCTTCTCCTGGAAGAGCCAGAGTACGGCAGCGGCAATAAGACCGAAGGCGATTATGGTGAGTCGAAAAATGGGAATGGTGATGTTGCCTATGGGGACCGAGCCGGAGAGAAATTCGGGTATAACCCCGCTCTGGGGAATCGGCCCCCATATCCACTGGGTAACATTGGTCAGGATATAGACGAAGCCAATGGTCAGCAATACCTGACTCATTTCCTGTTTGTACATGCGGCGTAGAAAACCGGTTTCCATGATTAAGCCAAGCAGCCCGGCACTGAGCCCGCCAGCCAGGATGCCTATCGCGAAATTACCGGAATACCGGGCGGCGGTCAAGCCTACGTAAGCCCCGAACATGTATAATGCGCCGTGGGCGAGGTTGACAACCCGCATCAGTCCCATGGTGAGCGATAGTCG
>CAYXWH010000042.1:0-16798 GCA_964468755.1 uncultured Dehalococcoidaceae bacterium | reverse complement strand
GTGTACCAGAATACCATCATGGTCTACTATCGCTACCGTAATCGGCACTTCTGATTTTGATGCCTCCTCAATGATTGCCTTAGCCGCTACCTCCGCCTCTGCCAGTCCGATAACTTTTCGCTCGTACATAATGCCCTCCTTTTTTTAATTATGGTTAAATTAGATTACCAACCGGTTTCGTCATCCATATTGTTTTAACCTCCTCAACCGCTTAATCAGGTTGACCTGGAGTGAAATTCATACTAGCAATGTTACTCATCTGAGTTGCATGGCTACCAGCTCGGCAATATCCATAACGGTGATTGGCTCGTTGGTAGTTCTTACGCCATCCTCGAGCATTTCCACGCACCACGGACAGGCAGTGGCTATGACATCAGCCCTGGTGTTCAGCGCCTGCTCAAGCCGTAACTCGTTTATCTGCCGGCCGGCACCTCTTTCCAGCCACAGGTGCCCGCCCCCGCCACCACAGCAGAAACTGCTTTCCCGGTTCCTCTCCATTTCAACCAGGGTTATACCGGGCATACTGCTCAAAATCTGCCTTGGTGGCTGGTAAATATCATTGTGCCTGCCCAGATAGCAGGGGTCATGATACGTCACCACGTTCCTGATATCATTGACCGCCTTAAGTCTGCCCTCCCGGAATAAACCGGCAATAAACTCGGTATGGTGAAATACCTCAAAGTCGCCGCCAAACTGAGGATATTCATTTTTAATCGTATTGTAGCAATGGGGGCAGGCGGTTACTATTTTCTTTATACCATAACTTTCAAGCAATGTAATATTCTTACGTGCCTGAATCTGGAACAGGTACTCATTCCCCAGACGGCGAGCCGGCTCACCACAGCAGCTTTCCTCGAAACCCAGAATGCCAAACCTGACGCCAGCCAGCTGCAATAACCTGGCGACCGCCTGGACTATCCAGACACCCCTGTCTACCAGCGCCTCGGTGCAACCTACCCAGAATAAAATATCCACATCACTGCTATTACCATTATCCGCCAATACCTTGATGCCCCGGCCTTCCGCCCAGTCCTCTCTGGATAATGAAGTACCACGCCAGGGGTGACCGATATCTTCAATGCTCCTTAAGGCTTTTTCCGCCATTTCAGGAAGAGAGGCTACTTCCAGCACCAGGTTCCGCCTCATACCAACGATTTTATCAATATGCTCTACCCACACCGGGCAAGCCTGCTGACAAGCGTAGCAAGTGGTACAGGCCCATATTTCTTCCTCCGGTATTACGTCACCAATAAGCGCCCGGCCACCATCACCGGGATTAGCTGCCCCGGCTTTGCGCTTGCTTTTCAGCAGGGATGGAGCTCGCTCCACCAGACTGGCTCTTAAATCCTGGATGACTTGCTTGGGGTTTAGCGGCTTACCACTCAGGTAAGCGGGGCAGCTATCCTGGCACCGGCCGCAATTGGTGCAGGCGTCCAGATCCAGCAGCTGCTTCCAGGTCAAATCTTCAACATTGGCGACTCCAAAGGTATCGGCAGCTTCCAGATCCACCGGTACCAGGGCTCCTTTGGGCTCCAGTGACCTGAAGAAGACATTTATCGGGGAGGTCAAGATATGCCATAGCTTGTTCCAATATAAGGCAATATAAAGAATAGCTCCCAGGCTAATGAGTGTATGCAGCCACCACATAACCTGGTGTGAAATCAACTGAGCGCTATGACTCATACCGCTAAAAGCCCGGGCCAGAATGAAACCACCGGGAGACCATAATGCCCAATCGGGAGTAGCCTTCAGTTCGGTGGCGGCGATACGAAATCCCTCAACAAGAAAACCGGTAACGACAACCAGGGCTATCAAAATCAGGGCAATCAAATCCTCAGCCGTATTACTCAGTCTATCCGGTCTTTGAACATAGCGCCTGACAACAGCCATGACAACACCGATTAAGACGAGTATGCCGAAAGCATCAACGACTACCGAGTAGCCAAGATAAAAGCCGCCATGCATGAAATCAAGGAAATAATGGCTGATAAAATCCAGGAAGGCTCCCAGCAGCAGCACGATACACCCGGCGAAGATAAGGAAGTGGGATACTCCCGAATAAAGCTCCCCGGGCAGGAAATCCTTAACCGTAAGCTTCCTGTGTCCCAGTCCGTTAACCGCGTTAAAAAATTTCCGATGCAATATGCCATCGATAATACCGGTAAGCAGGAAAGCCCTCACCCGCCTGCCCAGGTGGGCAAACCTGTTATCCGGTCTACCCAACCGCCACCATAGAGAGCGGCGATACATCACATAAACAACAATGCCCACCACGATGACCGCCAATGAATAGAGGAGCACATCGCCGAAGGATATATTCCAGAATATTTCTCGTGATGGAACCATATTTTACATCTCTGCCATGACTGCCGAATAACGGGGTCAGTCACAATTATTTGGATATCAGCTTCTGCTCGCTAAAAAAGCGTACTACGTTGGAGGCGATATACTCAGCATCACCTTCCAGTAAATCACCCTGTTTTTGAGCTACCCCTCCTGACATAACCAGCCGCATTCGCTCGGCGGCGGAAAGGCGGCTATCCGGTGTAAACAGCTTCTTTGGCTTGGGTCTGGGTGGCAGGTGAGCCATAATTTTGGTCTTCCCGCCTCTAACGCCTGCCTGTTCCTGTTCTAAGCCAAGCCCCCTCATGTCGTAAACCTTAATCTCTTTCTTTCTCGCGGCATAAATAGCCCGCAGATTGGGATACCTGGGTTTGTTGAGTCCAGCTTCCACCGCCAGCAATGCCGGCGATCTGGTCTCGACAATCTCACGATTCCCCTTCGATAGCTTCCGATGAACCAGTACCTTATCATTCCGGTTGGTGATGTCTATCTTGACCGCCGCTGATACCATCGGGATGTCAAGGAACTCGGCTAAGATAGCCGCCACCTGCTCATTCTCCATGTCAGCAGATTTCTGACCACACAGCACCAAGTCGTAACTCAGATGTCGGATAGCTTCGGCAAGTACCAGCGCCGTGGTGTAGCTTTCCAGGTTCTCGAAAGCAGTATCCCAGAGTAGCATGCCCTTATCAGCACCCATGGCAAGGCAGCGGCGCAAACCTTCCTCCGCCGAAGGCGGACCCACAGAGACGAGGACAACCTCACCGCCGGCGCCCAGCGCTTTTAATCGCACTGCCTCCTCCACAGCCAGCAGGTCACCAGGGTTGACGGCATTATAGAGTCCCCGGTGCTTAATGGCACCGTTCTCCACCGTTATGGCGTTATCAGGGCTAATCACCCATTTCACACAGACAACGATATTCATATCTCACCGATTCCAAAACCGGGAATCGTCAAAGCTACAGAGAGCCGAATATATCGGCCACCTTATCCTGGCTCACCCGGCTACCCTCTCCGGCAATCGCTTTAAGTTTGTTCGTTATCGCCGGTACTACTTCCAGCACATCACCCACTATCCCCACATCCGCCATTTTAAAAATGGGGGCATGGCGGTCGGTATTAATGGCGACTACCGTCTCCGAATCTTTCATCCCCAGAGTATGATAAGACGCTCCGGATATACCGCAGGCGATATATAATCGCGGAGCTACTATCTTACCCGTTTGACCAACCTGCCTCGCTGAGGAAACCCAACCAGCGTCTACCGCCTGCAGAGATGCCGCCACCGAGGCTCCCAAAACCTCAGCCAGTTCCTCAAGAACCGGGAAATTATCCGCGCTACCCATTCCCCGGCCCCCGGCCACAATCATTTCCGCCTCTTCTATGCCGATAGTCTTCGGGTCCCCTTTGATAAAGCCAGCCGTCTTGACTCGGGGTTCTTTACCGTTCAATCGTGGAGTGATGGAAATAATTCCCGGTTTTTTGACATTTGACGATTTTTTAATCTCGAATACATCGGGCCTCACGGTAACCAGGTGTGGTCTTGACGTAAGATAGCTGACTCTGGTATAAACCTTACCTCCGCAGGTAGCTTTGGTTGGGACTAATGAACCTCCAGCTTCCACGGTCAAGGCAACGCAATCGGTTACCAGGCCCGTTTTTAACCTGGCCGCCAACCTCGGAGCCAGATCCCTGCCTGCCAGAGTGGCACCACACAAAAAAACCCCCGCACATTGGTCTTCGATAAGCCGGGACAGGACATCTACATAGAGTTCAGCAGAATAACTCAACAGCTGAGGGCTGTCCAGAAAATATACCTTATCAGTACCATAGCTGGCCAATGTGTCAGCCAGTTCCCGGTTTTCATTGCCGGCAACGATGGCACAGACATCTTCGTTGAGCATATCGGCAAGCTGCCGGCCACCGCTTACCATCTGAAGACTGATATCGGCTAATTGCCCCTGCTTATGTTCAGCGAGGACCCAAACACCTTTAGCCCGAGACACCGTTTTCAACACCCCCCAAACTGACTATAACCTCCTGCCTACCAATGCCCCGTCATAAACTGAATCGAGTAACTTGCGCGGTGTTACACACTGACCGACCTGGTAAAGCTCCTTTACCTTCCCTGTCAAAGAACGGTATAAACTGTCGTTAGCCACTCCATCCGTGCAAAAAACGACAGTATCAACTCCCTCGATTTCCCTTTCCGCACTGGTCAGGACGTTACCAGTAATAACACTATTACCCTTTATTGCCTTGCATCCTGTAAATGGGGTCATGATGACGCCATGGCTGAGTACCCTGGTGTAAATAGTTTCTATGGTATAGTGGTCAAGCATGTTCCCGGCAAGGTCAATCGCGGTCAGCAGTTCTACCTTTTTCCCTCTCTCGGCCAAAAAGTCAGCGATATCAAGTCCGAAAATATGGTACTGGCAGTCGGCTATGACAACATTCTGGCCGACTTCTACCTCTTCCTGAAGAACCTGTCTCATTTCCACTACGTTGGGACCATCCGCCCCCGGGATTTCCGGTATACACGGTAATGCCCCGGTGGCGACGACTACAGCATCCGGGTTCTCCTTGAGAACAAACTCCGGAGTAACCGTAACCCCCAGATAAACATCCACCCCGAGTAACTTCATCTGGTAGGTGTAGTATCTGGTCACTTCTTCAAAATCTTCCCTGCCGGTACTCTTGGCAGCGATGCTCAGTTCTCTGGCTAGAACTTCTTCCTTTTCATAAAGGCTCACTTTGTGCCCTCGTAAGGCAGCCACTCTGGCGGTTTCCAGTCCAGCGGCGCCGCCACCAACCACCATTACCTTTTTCGGGCTGACCGCCGGGGTGATTACCATCTCGCCCTCTCTGCCTATTTCGGGATTGATAGCACAGGATATGGGCAGAGCACCTACCTTGCCAACGCATCCCTCCAGGCAACCGATACACCGGCGTACCTCATCCAGCCTGCCCTCCCGAGCTTTAGTGGGCATTTCCGGGTCACAGATAGTAGCCCGGGTCATCCCTATCATATCCGCCTGATGGTCAGCGAGTATCCTTTCCGCCAGTACCGGGTCGTTAATCCGGCCCACACAAAATACGGGGAGGGTCACTACCTCTTTAATCCCGGCCGCCAGATACACAAAAGGAGCCAGGGGATAGTATGAAGGTGGTACGTGGGGGGCACCAGTCGCCCCGGCACAGGGAAACAGGTAATTTACCTTACCCGCAGCCTCAAGTCTCTTGGCAATCTCCTTGGCATCATCCAGTGTGGTGCCATTATCTATAAACTCATCGGCAGTAAATCTCACCCCGACAATGAAATGAGGGCCCACATTCTCCCGGATACTGTCAATAAGCTCCATCAGGAACCTCATCCGGTTTTCCAGACTGCCTCCATATTGGTCAGTACGGTTGTTAAATGCCGGAGACAGAAATGAAGCGGTGAGCTTGCCGTACATGGCATCGACTTCAACCCCATCATATCCGGACTCTTTGACTCGCCTGGCTGCCTGGCCAAAGATTTCCATCGTCCGCTTTATATCATCCAGGTCCATGGCACGGGGTATTTCCGGCTTCAGGGGACCAAATGGCTCTTTCCTCGCGATATTAGATGCTGACAGTATTGAGCCTCCCCGGAGCACGCGCGAACTAGCCAGGTTACCAGGGTGCCCCAGCTGACAGAATATTTTGGTATCATATTGATGAACGGCGTCAGCCATCGCTTTCAAGGCGGGGATTATATCGTCGCTTTGATAAGCGGTGGGAAGAGCCAGAGTAGTCGGCCAAACCGGGTAATGCCCGCCGGTAATAATCAGCCCGATTCCGCCCTTTGCCTTAGCCTGGTAATAACGGACTGCCTTCTCACTCGGTGGTCCGAAATCTGAATTCAGTCTGGGGAGGTGAGCCGAGCTGAATATCCGGTTGGGGATAGTTAATTCCCCGACTTTGAAATGAGTAAATAGATGTTCAAATTCTTGCGTCATTTTTAAAACCCCATGTTCTTTGGAAATCAGAAGCTCATCGCAGGTTGAAATAATCCCTGATTTGCAAAGATATTTTGTATTATTGGTACTCTGTCCTCACGCGACAACAGCCACGGGGAGTCTTGCCGCTTTCCTTTTACGCCACTGCCAGATTGATAACGCGACAAAAAGAAACATACCTGCGGCAAAAAGTACCATCAAGTGACATCCGGTAAGCATAAAAGCGAATAGCACTACTGCCAGTACTGCTGATACCGCCCGCTCTATAGCGCTCATGTCGTGCAGATAGTAGCCCACAAAAGATGTCTGGAGCCCGACGACGGCCACAATTGCGGCGATAAGCCCGGTAGCTGCCTCGAGTGGTGGCTGGGGCATCAGCAGGAATACCGGGACGGTTACGAACACGAAAGGCAGCAGGAAGCCGACGAAAGCCACTTTGGTGGCTTCAATAGCCGTCTTCATATACTGACTGCCGGCAATTCGTGAGGAAACCACCGCACCGAAGGCTACCGGCGGTGTTACAAAGCCAAAATAACTGGCGAAAAGGATAAAGAAGTGTGCTGTTCCCAGCGGTATGCCCATCTTCATCAGGGTAGAAACCCCGAATATGGACACAATGATATAGATAGCCGGACCAACACCAACCATACCGAATATGGTGGCAATGGCCCAGATAACTAGCATCCCCAGGACAAGATAGCCACCGCTCAACATGTATATCTGGGCAGACAGCTTGATGCCTAGCCCGGTGTGAGTGAAGGAAGAGTAGAGCAGCCCGGCAGTAGCCATGATACAGGCTAGTCCGGCACCGGCTATAACGCCTTCTTTTATCCCGAGGGCAATATCGTTCATCGACGGACGATTCTGCGGTCGGAGGAGAGAAGTGATGATTACGGCTAACACTGCCCAGAAGGCAGTAAAGGCGACGCTTTTATCCATTACCAGCAGAACGATGATTATTGCCAGCGGGATAAAAAAACCCGGCCCAGTGCTTAAGAGTTCTCTTTTGTTAATCTTTATATCAGACTTGGGTAATCGGAGCTTCTCTCCGGTGAGCAAGACATACATACCGCAGGAGAAAAAATACAGTATAGCGGGAATAATCGCCATACCACAGATTATGACATAGGGGATACCTGAGAGCCCGGTCATAATGAAGGCGGATTCACCCATAATTGGTGGCATAATCGCGCCTCCAACTGACGCCCCGGTTTCAATAGCCGCCGCCTGGTGTGGTTTATAGCCTGTTTTTTTCATCAGCGGGATGGTGAAGGCGCCGGTGATAGCGATATTGGCTGCCGGAGCCCCGTTGACCATACCGACCAGAGCGGAAGTGACCACTGAAGATAACCCCGGACCGCTGCGTACCTTGGAGCCAAGCCACCTGCCTATCTCCATGAAAAACCGGGTAGCACCGGTATGTGATAGCAGCCCGCCGAACACCATGAACAGGAATATATAGTTGGCCGATACCGGCAGCAGTCTGGAGAAGACACCACCCATTAGACTGGTGGAAAGCCAATTGATGGTGTCAAGTATTGATTTACTCTGGCCAGTAAAGGGTGCGGGGAGATACCCTCCTATTAGCAGGTAAGCTATGCCAATCATGCCTATTATCGGGATGACCGGGCCAAAGGATACCCAAGCTGCCGCGATGGCCAGTACAATCAGCATGGCGCCGATGGCGTAGTCAAACGGGATGCCAAGTACGCCCCGCATCAACAGTGCTTCCTCGAATATGTGGATGTAAGCCCAGCAGGCGATGGATCCAAGCAGAGCTGCCACCAGCAAACCGCGTAGCAACGGTCGCTTGCTTTTTTCCAGGAAAGCCAGAAAGATAACTACCAGTGCCAGTCCGAGATGCAGGTTATAGTGACGGTAGGTGGATAGTAGTATTTCCTGTGAGGCTACCATGTGATAGATAGCCATTAAAAATGTTATTGCCAGGGTTAACCACGAGAGTAAATTTTTAGGTAGCCTCATATTTCAGAACCCTTGTTTCCTATGTATTAATATTACACCAGACAAATGGTAACCAACTACTGGCGAATATAACCAAAAGTGTAACGACAGTTTCTAGCTTTTTAACCAAACATGCCCCAAACCTCGTTATATACTAACCAGGTTTGAAACAAGATGCATCCATAACATGATAACCCAGATACCATAATCGGGGCAGCTCTCGACCCACGAGGTGACTGTATATATGCACCGACTCGAGCCGGAAGCTGCCCCTCTATGTTCCAAAAATTACAGGTTTCTCAGATACTAGTACGCGCCGATTTGCAGATTGTTGTCCTTGCAGTACTGGAGAGTGACCGGATGGTAGTACTCAACTGATGGACCCATCATACCAAAGTTCTCTTTGCGCACGTCGGCAAATTGCGGATCAAAATCGGGTAATTCATCGTAATGGGCACCAATGACATTCAAGATTTCGGTAACAACGTCGTCAGGAAACTCGGAGAAACAGTTCCAGGACATGTGCTTGACAGAAAGATTCCATGGTGCCGTCTGTCCGGTCAGGGTGTTGGCTGGCAGCACATACGGCGGGTAGGGTAGACCGGTTTCCTGCACCGTCTTGCCCAGTGAATCAGGGTTAAAGTCAATATAGTAGGTGTCAACGGTATCCATGACCTCTATAAGATAACCGGCCGGTGACCACTCACCCTTCCTCGCGTCCCTAGCGGTAAAGCCGGTAAGAGCTGAGTCTAACAGTCCGTCTTTCAGGGCGATATGACTGTCACCGAAATTGAGGAACTCTTTATCAATATCCTTATCTGTGTCGAGACCAGCTGCCTCTACCTCGGAGAGGATCAGTTGTGAGAACTGGTCCCAACCCGCAAGATCACCAGTGGCGCCTCCCGGTGGCGGCGGCTGGTCACTGACGTTAATCGTTTTTCCTTTGAAGTCAGCTATTGTGGTTATATCTGGGTTTACCGAAATCATCCCGCAAGCCGCCAGCCCCATGTATAGGACATAGCGCATCTCGCTGAAATCGAAGTCAACGCCCTCGGTAAGTCGGGGAACATTCATGAATTCCCAGTGGTTGGGGTTGGGACAATGCATCAATGAACGTCCGCGAAGGTCCGGGTCGGTGCCGATGGTCTTGGCGTTATTCGGGGGGCTGGTGCCCTCTACTGGCGTACAGCTCAGCCATTCACTATATTTATTGATTGTCTCCGATAAAGCAACGGCTTGAACATAGGTCTGGACATGAGCCGGCGGTCCATATATAAACATCTGGAAAGGCTCATGAGCTGGTGATGGAGCTGGTGATGGAGCGGGTGCTGGTGCCGGTGCCGGAGCCGGTGCCGGAGCTGGCTCCGCACAACCAAAGATCCCAAACCCGAGAGATACTGTTACGACTATTACCAAAAATAACAATACTACTTTTTTCACTGAATCTTTCTCCTTTCTGACACAGTTCTTTACCGTCTTGAATATTATCAGCTCATTACTACATCACCTCTCTTCATTAGCTAAGAATCAGTTTAGTCCCAATATTACATCTCCCTGCTATTGTGATTCTGGGAAAAACAGAGAGGACTCACAAGCAAACATTGATATAAAGCCTGCCTCGAAATAACCGTAAAAATAAATATACCTCTTTTGCACGGCAAGCTTCATGCCTGCTCAACTGTATAAATAATCAGGTACGTTATCCTGCTTTATACCCCAAAGCCTCTGATTACTTTTACTTGCCATATTTGTAACATTAAGTAGCGTTAAAAATCAGTTAAAATAGGTAAACAGGAGATTAAATTTCTTTTCAATATGGTAAAAATAATGGCGTTCCAAAGAGGATAAATGTGGCATTGCCCCACTTGCAGGGTAACTCTTGGTAACATATTTTAACAGCATCTGAATAGCATATTCTATCCCTTGATTAATGTCAATCCCCAGAAGCAGCCACAGTTTGAAGAGACTGTAATTCAACTGGCTCTAAATATGGCGACTCCAATGCTGCCCCCATTCAGCAATATCCTCGCCCCATAATGTCGCTACAGTCAGTCATCTTACGGTAATAAGACAAGTACGGAAGGTGAAAAAATAGACACCTCCAGCCAGAACGGAGTATAATAACACCGCTAGGGAAGGTGACAGCGCCCATGGCGTGCCCATCGATTCTTTGTGTCCGTTAATTCTTAAGGTCAGACTATCCCTCTTTTGATGACCAAATACAGCGTGCCAGGACCAAGTTATTATTTCAAGGAGTAGTTTATGTACCGGATTATGGACTCGTACCAGCGCTTCAACCAGAAAAATAACATGTTATATCGGAATAGATGGGACCCTACCCAGCAGTCACAGTGGTCCCTCCGCCACGAGAACCAGTTGAAGCACATCGAAAGGGGAATCCCCGGCTTTGCGCTCGATGACTTTGCCCTCGCCAACGCCTGCGGCGTGTTGGCCACCACGCTAGGCACCGGCATAAATCGGCCTGATTCCGGACTAACCTCATGGCAACCGTTACCTCCGGACATGTTCTTCAAATTTCCGGAACAGAAGCCAAAGGTGACCGATGCGGCAAAGATGACCAATCGAATAAAGCGTGTTGCCCGGTACCTCGGTGCCGACCTCGTCGGCATCGCCAACCTTGACCCTCGCTGGCTCTATTCCCATCATTATGTACCGGATACGGGTGAGAGTAAGCCCGTGGAGATAGACCAACGCTATAAGTACGTTATTTCTATGGCAGTGGAAATGGACTATGAAATTTATGGGACCACCCCCAGTGCGGTGCAAATGGCCCACGTTTTTGATTGCTATTCCCGGATGGCTTTCCTGGTTGCGGCGGTCGCCCAGTTCATCCGGCTACTTGGTTATCACGCTATCCCATCACTTAATGATACCGGACTCAATATACCCATCGCTGTTGACGCGGGACTGGGACAGCTGGGCAGGCTTGGTGTTTTGATTACCCCACAATTCGGTCCTCGGCAACGGCTGTGCAAGGTAATTACTGACCTCCCACTCAATCCGGACCATGCTATCGACTTCGGTGTCACCGAATTCTGCTCGGTATGCCGCAAATGCGCCATAGAATGCCCGGCACAGGCTATCTCTTACGATGAACCCACTGCGGAGGGCCCCACCATCTCCAATAATCCCGGGGTGGTCAAATGGCACCTCAATCCGGAAAAGTGCGATTATTACGGGGCTTATACCGGCACTAACTGCGGCATTTGTATTCGCGTCTGCCCGTTCAACAAGAGCCAAGCCCGGATTCACAATATGAGCCGATGGTTAATACAACACGCGCCCAGAGTCAACCCCTTTATGGTTCGGATGGACAACCTGCTGGGGTATGGCAAGCAATCGGAGCCAAGCCTCTTTTGGAACAACGGTTTCTGATCAGGAGCCGATAGTCTCCACAGCTTCTGGGGAGGAGGTAATGTCTCCAACGGTGACGAAGCCCCACCATATTTTCCGGCCTTCAGGCAGTGATGTAATCAGTAAGGTAAGCGGAACAGCGGGTGTTGTCATCGAAATTTGATGAAACGCCGGTGAACTATCACCAGTTTTGCTCGACCAGTTCCATGACAATCCCATCCGGGCCGCGGAAGTAGCACCATTTCCACTCGTTCTTCCCCTGCTCCATAAAGGTATTTACCGGAGAGTGAAACTCAACGCCGGCTTCCTCCAGTTTCTTACGCGTTGCCTCTATATTGTCTACTTTCAGTGCCAGGTGGGCCGAGCCAGCAGTTGATGGGTTTTTATGATACGGCTGCGCCTTGGGGTCTTTGTATTCGATGAATTCGACCTTACTGTCCCCAACCACCATAATAGCCAGCTCAAGGTCAGCCTGTTTCTGGTCCAGACCCCACTTTGTCCCGAAAAGCGCCGTGCCGAGCGTATCGTACTTGTTTCTGGTCCTCGATTGAAGAGTCATCCCCAGTACCTTTGTGCAGAAATCAACGGTCTGATCGAGGTCCGTAACCGAGAAACTAAAATGGTGCACTCCTGTAATCATCTCTATCCCTCCCTCTTCTGATTAGGTTATGCACGGTTATATTTACTGCGGGCGCTTCATCCCGCATACACCACCTGGTGAAATCGGTCTATAAAATATATGGGGCTGATGCCGGTGGTGATGTGAGCCCCAGTATAGAGACTGGCCGGGAAAATCCCCGATTTAGCAAGTATATTCTGGATTTAAGTATAGCCACTTCCCTGAGACCGGTCAATATGGGTAGTACCGTGCCTGGGGACAGCGTGTTATAAATAGTCAGGAGGTATAATTTCAAGTACCGGCCACATTAATCATCCCCCCCAAGCGGAAGACGCTTTCGCAAAAAACTGGAGATTCATTGTCCGGTGCCTGTTCCCGGGTTAGACAGGAATCAACATTCCATCCGCCCTGCGTAGAAAGCCTCTCCGAACAGCTCATAGACATACGAAGGATTTTTGACGGGTAAAGTATATTGTGGTACTATATGCATAGATGCAATTATATGAATATACTTACCGGAGGATTAAATGAGGGAGTGGGTGAAGGTCTACCGGTCTTTGGCCGATGCGTCGAGGCTTAGAGTGCTGAATCTCCTCATGGAAAGGGAATGTTGTGTTTGTGAGGTCATGCAGGTTCTGGCAATCTCACAGTCGAAGGCATCGCGGATACTAAGCTCTCTATATGATGTGGGTTTTCTCAGGCTGCGTAAAGACGGGCTCTGGTCGCTTTATTCCATCGACTGGGACGGAATGGATGGACAATTAAAGGATATTCTCAAGGCAACCACCAAGCCTTTTAAAGGAAATCAGCAAATGGAGACGGACCGCCAGCGGCTTAAACAGGCTGAGCGGGTAGGCCCGGGCTGTGCCGGGAAACTGTGCACTAATAGATCAGGATAGTAACCCCTTCGGTTATACCTAGCCTGGACGGCAATTTCTATGTCTATTTTCATGGAATTAATGCAGGGTGGGTGGCATGCGCTGCTTGAGTATCTATCAGCACACGTGCTCACCTGTCTTATCCCGGCCTTTTTCATTGCGGGTGCCATAGCTGTTTTTATCTCACAGGGTGCCGTTCTCAAGTACTTCGGGCCAAAAGCTAAGAAATTACTATCGTACAGTATAGCTTCAATATCGGGCTCTATTCTGGCGGTCTGCTCCTGTACTGTTCTGCCCCTATTCGGTGGAATCTATAAAAGAGGCGCCGGGATTGGACCGGCGGTGGCTTTCCTCTACTCCGGTCCGGCCATCAACGTCCTGGCCATCGTCTATACAGCCCGTATTCTCGGTTATGACCTGGGTCTGGCCCGGGCTATTGGTGCCGTCATCTTCGCTGCCGGTATCGGCCTGACTATGGCTCTTATCTACCGCAAGGAGGAATCGCTGAAAGATTCAACCGCTTTTGACGCATTACTTGCCGACCCCGAGGCGAAGAAGTGGTGGCAACAGGTTATCTTCTTTGCAGTTCTGGTAGGCATCCTGATTTTTGCCGCCGCGAAGAACTGGATTATAACCGGTATTCTGCTGGTGGGATTGCTACTAATCCTGTGGCGCTGGTTCACCAGGGGTGAAATCGGCATCTGGATGAAAGAAACCCTGCGCTTCGTCCGCCTTATCGTGCCCTGGCTGCTGGTGGGGGTTTTTGCTGCAGGCATCATCACCACCTTCGTACCCCGGGAAGCAGTTACCAACTGGGTGGGCGGTAACAGCCTTTTGGCTAACTTCATCGCCTCTTTCCTTGGAGCGCTCATGTATTTTGCTACTCTGACCGAGGTGCCCATTATCAGCGCCTTCATGAATCTGGGCATGGGTAAGGGGCCGACACTGGCTCTCCTGCTTGCCGGACCGGCGCTCTCCCTGCCCAACATGCTGGTCATTCGCAGCATCATGGGCACCAAAAAGACGCTTACCTATATAACCCTGGTAGTGGTCTTTGCCACCATAACCGGTTATATTTTCGGGATAATAACTCAATAATTGCCGGAGGTAGAAGATGAAAATCAAAGTTCTGGGACCGGGTTGTGCGCGGTGCCATCAGCTTGAGCAGACCACGAGAGAGATAGTCAAAGAGCTTGGCATTGATGCTGAAGTCGAAGAGGTCAAAGATATCAAAAAAATTATGGAATATCCCATATTGACTACACCGGGGCTGGTGATTGATGAAAAGCTGGTCTGCTCAGGGAGAATGCCCACAAAGGCTGAGGTAACCACGTTCATAACTACCGCTCTGGCTAAATAATAAAGAACTGCTGTCAACACCTTTTGAATCAAGAGCGGGAGAGGCAAGATATGAAAACCGCCGGTGTGTATCCGGAGCCCGCTGGTTATTCGAGTTTCCAGCTTAGCCGCGAGTATAAGACTATACCGGCCACCAGCACTATAACCGAAGCCGATATGGTTAGTATTATCTGACCGTACGTTAAAGGATTATACCCCACTACCCCCGGTCCAGCCACCAGATACACTATTGCCGAGTGTGCGGCTGATATGGGGTAGATTCGAGAAAACACCTGGAGAGCTGCCGGAAGGACCTCATAGGGAGCAAAAAGGCCTGATATAGCCGATGTGACTACCGCAATTCCTACCCCGGTCATAATTGCACCCTGGAGATGCTTGATAAATGTACTTATTATCAATCCCACTCCGGTAGCGGCGCAGATTACCAGAAGCACAAAACCAATTGCGGAGAGAATCTCGATTCCGTTACCCGTGAAGCGTGCTCCTATTGTGAAACCAATTATTACCACCAGGGCGGCTGCCAGTATCGAAAGCATAACCACTGCCAGGATTCTTCCCGTGAAATCCTTGTACGGTTTTATGGGCATTGATATCAGCTTGGCCAGCAGGCCGGTTGCCCGGTCGCCGGCAATACTGGCGGGAAGGTTAGCCATGCCGGCTATCATCAGCGCAAAAACCATCATCGAGACAGTGATTGCACCCTTTATATAAGGAACGACTTCTGCCGGGGCACTACCGGTAAATGAAAAACTTCCTATCACCACCCAAATAATCGGCCAGGCTATTGTCCAGAATAACGCTGACCTCTCTCTCAGCAATTCTCTAATAGTTTTCGTAAAGGCTGCGGATATCTGAATCAATTAGATGCCTGCCTCCTGAAGGTTCTTTTCGGTGAGCTTGAAAAAGACATCTTCGAGAGTCGGCTTGGCCATTTCGATACGCATTACTCTGTGCCCGGCTTTATCAAGACTTCTTACCACGTCGGCTAGTATCTTATCACCGTTCTTTGAGTAAATTTTGTAACCGGTCGCTGAATCCGCCACTCGCTCATTGATGCTATAACCTTTTAAAACCGAGAGCACTCCGTCATTCTTAGCTACTGTCTCTACGGTTATCGCATCCTCAACGGCGTGTTTTTTCTTAAGCTCATCCGGAGTACCTTCGGCTATCATTTTACCGCTGTCTATCAGACCCACTCGTGCCGCCAGCTCGGCATCACTCCCTATGTGAGTAATCAGAATAACGCTGGTTTTTTTATCCATAATCTCTTGAACCATACCGAAGAAGGCCCTCCGGGCCGATGGGTCAAGGCCAGTGGTCGGCTCATCCAGGATCAGCACCTTTATTCCGGGGAATAGTACCGTGGCGACTTCCAACCTTTTCCTCATTCCGCCAGAGAACTTGCTCACTCTCTTGTCCGATTCTTCAGCAAGCCCGACACGCTGTAACATTTCAACTACCAATTTGTCTGCCTGATTCCGGGAATAGCCAAGGAGATTGGCGAAATATACAAGGTTCTCTCTTCCGGTGAGCTTGGGTGAGGAGAAATTCTCTTGAGGTACATAACCGATTAGCTCTTTGGCCTGCGCCGGTTTCTGACCATATACCTCAACATTACCGCTGTCCGCTGTTCTCACTGCAGCAATTATCGAAGCAAGCGTGGTCTTACCCGAACCATTGGGGCCCATCATGGCATAGAATTGACCCTCCGGCACATCGAGGCTGACACCATCAAGCACCCGCCGGTCACCGTAAGTTTTGACTATATTCTCAACATGCACCGCATACAATTGGACTTACCCCGCCACGTGATGTAATCAGCACACCAAAAAGCATTATAACGCATAATTCAACCAGTTCATATAATAAATAGCGTTGTTTGCATGAGCTTTAGAAAGAAAGACCAATACTAAATGAAGAGGGTACCCGGAATAAATTCTGTCTAGGGACTGGTGAGGCTAATACGCCAGAGGAAAAATTGGCAACGGCAGGTAAAAGCTTACTTAAAATCTATCTGAACTCAAAAATAGGCGGCAGCGGCTGGATTCGAACCGGCAACCGGGAGGTGTGAAACAACGTTTCGCCACGAGCCACGTTAGATAAAGGGTAGCCCGTCATTTTATGCTCGACCGGGCAGCGGAGATGCTCCGCAATCTCTGCGAATAGGTCAGCAGCTTCTTCCGCAGCCTGATATTCTTGGGTGTTACTTCCACCAGTTCATCTTTATTCACAAAATCAATTGCCTGCTCCAGGCTCATTTTCAGGGGCGGCGTCAGTTT
>CAYXWH010000041.1:0-17257 GCA_964468755.1 uncultured Dehalococcoidaceae bacterium | reverse complement strand
TTGGCTTAAGCTTCATAAAATTTAAACTAAAAATAGTCTTGGCTTGCTTATGTAGCGTTGTTTTGTATCGACTCAATGACGTCATAAAAGCGTTTCGCATAATGGTCAGGCAGTTCAGCTATATCAAAGAATCCGGCGTCTTCCACTTCATCTCCAGGAATTATTTCTTCGTCGCCTGCCTTAACTAAATACACCACGACCAGCATATCACCGTAGACTTCTTTATCTTCCACTCGACGGACACCGACTAATCTAAGTACTTGCCCGGAGACCCCTGTTTCCTCTTTTAGTTCTCTCAGGCAGGCTTCCTCAGGTGTTTCTCCTACTTCAATAAAGCCGGAAGGAGAACCCCATGTTCCCTTTTTGGGTGCCAGGCCTCTTTTAATAAGCAAGAATTTCTTACCTTTCACGGTAATGGCGACTGCTACCGGTAAAGGGTTTTTATAATCAATGAAACCACAATTTGGACAGAGCTTTCTTTGCTTACCTTCAATGATTCCCAGTTCCAGAATCCTCCCGCAAACTGGGCAATATTTATATGGTTCCTTCATAGGCCTCCGTTTCAGATCTCAAGACATGATTTAATCTCTTAACTACTATAAGAGTCCTTGACTGGAAAAATCAAACTGACTATAGCCATTGTATTACTCAGGCAAACGTAAAGCAGCGGCATTACTCCGAGGGGCAGAGTATCGGCGTCTAGCTTTAAAAAATGGAGCGGGAGACGAGGCTCGAACTCGCGACCCTCTGCTTGGGAAGCAGATGCTCTACCACTGAGCTACTCCCGCGTGAATGCCACCTCATTTTAGCCCAATAAGTTTATTGCTGTAAAGGGGAATTGCCAAATTACCGGCGTATACTGCGGCACTGGTATCGACCCGACTCACCAGGAAATACCGCCCAGGCTTAATGGAGAGAAGTGGAATCTCCCACGTACCTGGCAACCAGGTCGACCGTGTCAACCACGTTCAGCTTACGGAAGATCAGGGAAAAACGCTCTTCCAGTGTACTACCCAGCCCGTTGAGGTTACTCTCGGGAATGCTCCAGATTTCCTTCTTGAAATCACCAAAAGCCTTCTTGCGGGTCTTATACAGGAACTGCTCGTCGGTTTCTCCCTCTTTCCGCTCATTCCCGTACGCAGTAAAAAGGTGCCGGTTGATTTCATTGAGCAGTTCCCCGGGGAAATGCGGGCTCTCATAGATGAGGTTCTGGAACCCCGTGGCAAGGTGCACTTCCAGCGTACCGACTTCAGGAAAGATATGAAAGGACTCGTCAGGCAGGGTGGAAGCCCCGTGCTGTACCGCGCCACCAATGCCGTACTCTTCCCGAGCCAGTCTGGAGAGCTCCCCCAGGGTATTGAAATCGAGTCTCACCTGAGCAATTGAACCATCAGGCAAGACGACACCGCCGTGCGAGGTCCCGGTCTGCACACTGATTTTGGAAATTCCCTTGCTCTCACTCCCCAGGTAGTTGCGGTACCCCCTCATAAAGGCGCGTAAATCATCCGGAGTGCTATTACCCTTGCCTATCTCTCCAATTTCCCCACCCACCGAAACGGTCACTCCCTCAGGTTCAAGGCTGCGGATAAACCCGGTCATCTCGGCAGTGACCCGGCAATTTTCCGCCTGCTGCTCATCGAGGGTGGGCCGGTCCAGGTCCACCAGGGTAGAGGCATCAATATCAATGTTAAAAAAGCCGGCGCTGACTGCCTCGCGGATTAACTCCCTGATTTCATTCAGCTCCGTGTCCGGGTCTGACTTATAGCGGCGCCGCCTGGCCTGAAAATGGTCGCCCTGGATAAATACCGGACCCCGGAAGCCTTCCTTAACAGCCGCCGCCAGAATGCAGGCAACATATTCTCCCGGTCTCTGCCGGGTATAGCCGATTTCAGAGCGGGCGATCTCAAAGATAAAAGCGCCAACTCGCTTTTCCAGCGCCGCCCGGAAGACCGCCCTGGATACCAGATAGGTGATGCCGCGGATATTTATCGCCGGTACGGTACTACCGCTATACAGTCCCCGGCCGGCTGCTTCATATAAACCCTGAATACTAGCCGGGAAAATGCCGGCGCTTTCAGCCATCTCCCGGATAGAGCGGCGGGACTCCTCCCTGACCCGGTCATCGGCAGCAAAGACAGCCTGAGTTACCAGGGAATCGATGTGGTTAGAATCCTTAGCCATCCCACCTCCTCAACACCAACGATTACAGAATGGTACGGCGCCCGTTATATCGTTCGGTGTCATACTGGGTCTCAACATCCACCAGCCGTAAATTACCCATCACGTTTTCCAGGGGGCAGGTAGTGAGTTGACCATTCTGGTAGCATATCATCTTACCGAAATCTCTCCTTACCACCAGATCAACCGCAGCGATGCCGAAATAACGGCCCATTCTGCGGTCGTGAGCTGTGGGAGCGCCACCACGCTGCAAATGGCTGAGGACGACGCTTCGGCTCTCCAGTCCGGTACCTCTATTGATTTCAGAGGAGACAAATTCTGCCACCCCACCCAGTGCTTTATGACCGAAGCTATCAACACCTTCCTTTTTTACAAACTCGGAGCCACCCACCGCTTTGGCTCCCTCGGCGGCGATAATGACCTCATACCTGGCGCCCTCTCTCCTGCCTTCCATTACCAGTTCATTCACCCGGTCCATGGAAAAATCATACTCCGGGATTAAAATAATATAGGCTCCACAGGACTCGCCGCCTTCCAGAGCCAGCCAGCCGGCGGTCCTGCCCATGGTTTCGATGACAAAGATCCTCTTGTGGGAACCGGCGGTAGTCCTTAATCTATCGACCTCTTCGGTAACCACATTCAAAGCGGTATCGAAGCCCAGGGTATACTCGGTATCCGGGAGGTCTTTGTCAATTGTTTTGGGGATACCGATAACGTTCACCCCGGCTTGCGACAACCGGGAAGCAATGGACAGGCTGCCATCACCGCCAAGCACAATCAGCGCGTCCAGGCCAAGTCGCTCGATATTCTCGATTACCTGCTTTGACTGGTCATTTTTGGGGTCATAGGGGCTGAGCCGCGAAGTGCCCAGATAGGTGCCACCGTATCTATCCCAGGTGCGGACCAGCTCCTGGTTCAGGTGGACGAGCCACCCCTGTGTGTCCGGACTTAGCGGGTCAACCTGCACCAGCCCTTTAAACCCGTCACGGATGCCCAGCACCTCGTAACGGGTGCCTCTTTCCCACTCCAGGCGCTCATCGGTCGCCGTTTTCACCACCCATTTCATGGCCGGATTCAACCCGGCACAGTCGCCGCCGCTGGTAAGTATCCCAATCCTGCTTTTCCTTACTCTCATAATGTCCACCGAACAGCGGAGTGACTCTTACTTTCCCCGCCGGTTCATCTTGAACCAGGGATGAAAGCTGATTATGCAGTCGGGAGGCATCTGCCGGGAACCGACCCCGTTCATACTCATGTCTATAGTCATGAGATAGTCAGAAACCCGGTCAGGCATCAGGAAATGCTCTCGCACATACTCTCTACCCCTTTTCCCCATTATCTCAGCATCTTTGGGCTTTTTCAACCAGCGGATTACCCTCTGAGCGGTTTTTCCGGGGGTCTCATAGTAATAGCCGGTATCACCATCCCTGAGCTGGAGCGGTATGGCACCAACGTTGGAGCCAATGAGAGGTTTACCCTTCCATAATGCCTCGGTTATTACCAGACCGAAGCCTTCCCTGGTGGATGGCTGCATAATCACTCTGGCGGCGCGCTGAAGCGCGTTTATCTCACGCCAGTTCTCCAGACGGTCAGCCAGGGAGAGATTGAGTATGTGGATATCCTCATCATTTTTGGTGTCCTCACGAATTCTGGCCAGGACTCGCCCACCCTCGGGGTCATCGGAAGCCATGCCGCCGGCAATTACCAGCTGGCACTTCACCTCCTTCCTGACCAGACGATAGGTAGCCAATGTCCGGTGCAGCCCCTTCCAGGGGTCAAACCTGCCAACCTGAGCAATTATGGGAATCCTGGGGTCGACCTCGTACTTGACCAGTACCCGATCTATTTCTTCCTGGCTTAGCTCCCGGTTCTTCTCGGAAAGGGGGTCAATGAACGGCGGGATGATAAAATTGGGCAGGGGCCAGCGCGATATAATGTAGTGGGCTGCCGAGAAGATAGCGGCATCATAGTGCTTTATCCACCTCGTCATGAAATCCCACAGCCTGGGATTGTCCTCCAGGGGCAGGTCTTCAATATCGATGTGACAGCGCCAGAGCCAGGTCTGCCCGTTTTTTTTCAGATGGCTGGCCAGGCCGAGCGGCTGCGGGTCATGGACATTGACCACATCCGGGCTATCGAGAAGACCGCTCCGGGAGCACCTGTCCAGAGTATCACAGTATGCCTGCTCCATTTCCGGAGCAAAGGTACCCTTCATGCCTTGCAGTAAATTGTGCAGACCCTTGGTGCATTCAAAAAAGTCCTGGCTGCCACTGATTACCTTCCATTCTGCCTCGATACCCAGCATGTTCAAAAAGGGGACCAGGCTGAACAGCATCTCGGCAACGCCTCCGCCCTGAGCCGTGGCATTAAGCTCGGTTAATCTGAGCCCCTGGAGTCGCTCGGCTGCCCGCTGCAACCTCTCTATCTTCTCTTCACCAACGATGGGGACGTAGTCCTCTACCGGGGGAGTGGTAAACGGGCAAAAGCCCTCCCGCTTACTGTAAACCACCCCGTTGGGCAGAGGAAACGTTGCTTCCGTGGCTACCGTGGCATCAGTCTTCTCTTTTCCGGTAATTCCACCTGGTTTGATAACCTGCGCCATTCCTTACACCTCATCATCAAAAAATACACGTTCTTATTGAACCAATACTAGGAGAGGAGTATCGGTTACGTCAAGGGTGTTTGCACTTACACTAACTAGGCGCAAACCCCCAAGATAATATCAGCCCTGGCTGCACCACGTTTATCAGCTTCAATGCTTAATTCGGTCATTGCGGGCAACCATGCGGACTTGGTATACTCTTATGGTAACATTCGATTTGCTTTTATGCTACTTTTCGTGATAGCTGAGAACAGGGGGAGAGTTATGTCACATGAAAGCCGGCGCCGGGAGAGGAATTACCACCTCGCCGGATGGGTCCTTTTTCTCGTTTGCGCCGTTTTTTTCATTGCCTCAAGCCTGGCAACCCACGATATGTTAAGCCTCGCCGGCAGCGCCATTTTCCTGGTTGCCTGCGTGATTTTCATCATTCCATTGTTTTCCCGGGGAGACCCGGATAGCTAAGCCGGCACCCGGGACCGGAAAGGCGGGTTGTTCCCTGAAAACTTCAACTCAATTTGAAAAGTGCGGCACTCATGCTTTAAGATAAGTCAGGCTTTTCATTTTCGTTAAGGAAGGTGCTCAGATTTGGCGAAAAAAAACAAGTCCCGTAAGGTAAAGCGTGAACCCACCCGGCATCAGATATCAAAATGGCAGCAGCAGAAGAAGCGGCAACGCATCATCTTCACCATCGGAATCGTAATTATTGTCGCTGTGGTGGCTATTACCCTGGTGGGGTGGTATTTTAGCCAGTACCAACCATTGCACGAGACCGCCATCAAAGTAAACGATGCCGAATTTGATATGAGCTATTTCATAGACACGCTCGAATTCCACGGCAAGAACCAATCGCCTGAATTCATGCAACATATGACGGATAGCATAGTTGATGATATCGTTCAGAATGAGCTAATCCGGCAGGCGGCGATGGAGCTGGGGATAACGGCCAGCAGCGATGAAATCCGGGAGAAATTAAAAGAAGTCGATTTCCCCAACGACCGGGCACACCGGGATATTGCGAGCACCTGGGTAATCACCGGCAAACTGCAGGACGAGTATTTTGAGCAGCAGGTACCGACCGCTACCGCGCAGGTACATATTATGGCGATGCTACTGGAGAGCGAGCGCCAGGCACTTGAGGCGACCGACCGGCTGGAAAGCGGCGAGGACTTCGCCACACTGGCCGGAGAGCTTTCCGTCAATGAGCTTACCCGGCAGAAACAGGGTGACCCTGGCTGGCACCCGGAAAGTATCCTGAAACAACTGCTCTACACTTCAGTACCGGTTGAGTATGCCGCCACTGCCGAAGTGGGTGCACTGAGTGAACCACTTCATGATGAACAGGTAATCAAGGAAGTGGGCTACTGGCTGGTAAAAATATCGGAGTGGGATGAAGAGAATGACCGGGCACATGCCCACGCTATCCTGCTGGGCAGCGAAGAAGAGGCGCAGGATGTGAAAGCCCGGCTGGAAGCCGGCGAGGACTTCGCCACACTGGCTGAAGAACTCTCCCAGTGGTATGCGGCAAAGTCGAACAAGGGGGACTTAAACTGGGTGACTGAAGGATCAACGACCCCGGTGCTTGATGAGGTTATTTTCAACGACGGGCTGGAACTGGAAACGTTGACCGGGCCGGTTCGCGATGATACCACGACCACCCGGGGCGGTTACTGGCTGGTAAAGGTTGACGACCGGGATGACAACCGGCAAATCGACGAGACCGACCGGGAGTTTATGAAAGCCAAGGCTTTGCAGGATTGGGTTGATTCACTGTGGGACGACCCCGACAACCTGGTGGACGACAGCTTTCTCGATGACGAGAAAATAGCCTGGGCGGTTGACGAAGCAATGAAGTCTCTGAGGAAGACCGGGGGTAGTTAAAATGGAGGGTAAGAGCATCGGTATCGGTCTCATGGGGCTGGGTGTCATCGGGGGTCAGGTGGCCAGGGTCCTGCTCGAACGGGCTGAGCTTCTGTCCGAGCGTGCCGGGTGCCCCCTATCCCTCAATAAAGTAAAGGTGCTGCCGGAAGACTTGACTCGAACACAGGCACGGCAGATGCCCGCACACCTGCTCACCACGGATATTAACGACTTCTTCGCTGAACCGGGGATAGACATCGTGGTGGAGGCAATCGGCGGTGAAAACCCGGCGCGGGAATATCTGCGGAGGGCAATCACCAGTGGTAAGCACGTGGTAACCTCCAACAAAGAGGTTATCGCCAAACACGGAGCGGAACTGGTGTCACTGGCCAAACAGCACGGGGTCAGCCTTAACTATGAAGCCAGTGTCGGTGGCGGCATCCCGCTTATTGCCCCGTTTAAAAATGACCTAACCGCCAACGAGCTACGTGGTATTTATGCCATCATCAACGGCACAACCAACTATATCCTTACCCGGATGGCGAAAGAACGAATAGACTTTGCCACCGCGCTGACACAGGCCCAGCAGCTTGGCTACGCGGAATCCAACCCGGAGAATGACATCGAGGGCATCGATGCCACCTATAAACTGGCTATTATGGCGTCCCTCGCTTTCCAGACCCAGGTCCGACCTGATGATATCCACCACGAAGGGATTTCCCGCCTCGACAGCCGGGACTTCCGCTATGCGCGGGAGCTGGGATTTGCCATCAAACTCCTGGCGATAGCCAAACTCAGCGATAAATCAATCGAGGTACGCGTTCACCCGGTGTTCATTCCGGAAGACTCCTTCCTGGCCAAGGTCGATGGCGTCTACAATGCCGTTCTGGTTGAAGGCGACCTGGTCGGCAAGGTACTTTTCTTCGGTGAGGGTGCCGGTGCCATGCCCACCAGCAGCGCGGTAATTGCCGATGTGGTACGGGCGGCGAGAGAAATCGTTCTCGGCGCCAGCAGCGAGGCGTTCTGGAAACTGGAATCAAAAAACAGTGTCAAGCCGATGTCCGAGATTGAAACCAGATACTACCTCCGGGTCAACGCCGTTGACCGCCCCGGCGTCCTAGCGCAAATCTCCAGGGTCTTTGGCGACCTGTCCATCAGCATCGCCTCCGCCATCCAGCAGGAGACGGAGCGTGATACCCAGGCAGCGGAGATTGTGATTATGACTTATCCCGCCCGGGAAAAAGCCATGCAGCAAGCCATCCGGGAACTGGAGAAACTCAGCGCAGTCAATGAGATCAGCAACTTCATCCGGGTCGAAGATATTTAAACACCCGGTAACCACGGTCACCAAGAGGTAAAATGATGAAATCTGGCGTTCTGGTTCAATACAGCAACTACCTGCCGATAACCCCGCAGACCCCGATATTTACCATCGGCGAGGGGAATACTCCGCTGGTACGGAGCGATAAGCTGGCGAGGGAAGCGGGTTGCGGCGAGCTCTACTTCAAGCTGGAGGGGTGCAACCCCACCGGCTCGTTCAAAGACCGGGGCATGGTAGTAGCCGTTGCCAAGGCACTGGAAGCGGGCAGCAAGGCAATCATGTGCGCCTCAACAGGCAACACCAGCGCCTCGGCGGCTGCCTTTGGCGCCTACTGCGGGTTGACCACGGTCATCGTGGTCCCCAAGGGTAACATCGCGCTGGGGAAACTGGCGCAGGCGGTTATCTATGGCGCCACGATAGCCGCCATTGACGGTAACTTTGACCAGGCACTGACCATCGTGAGGGCAATAACCGACAAACACCCGGTTACGCTGGTAAACTCCCTTAACCCTTACCGCATTGAAGGACAAAAAACGGCTTCGTTCGAGATTATCGACGCGCTGGGTGACGCGCCGGACTACCTGTTTATCCCGGTAGGTAATGCCGGCAATATTACCGCCTACTGGAAGGGGTTCCAGGAATATCACGGGCTGGGTAAAGCCAGCCGAAAACCGGTGATGATGGGATTCCAGGCCGAAGGCGCAGCCCCTATTGTTCGAGGTCAGCCGGTGGCAGAACCGGAGACGGTTGCCACGGCGATACGAATCGGCAATCCAGCCAGCTGGCAGAAAGCGGTGGCCGCCCGCGATGAGTCCGGTGGCATTATTGATATGGTGAGTGATAAGGAAATCCTGGCCGCCCAGAAACTGCTGGCAACGGAGTCCGGTATCTTCGGCGAGCCGGCGTCAGCGGCACCCCTGGCCGGGCTGCTCAAGCTGGCCCGCAATGGCACCGATTTCACCGGCAAACGGATTGTGTGCATCGTAACCGGTACCGGTCTCAAGGATACCGAAACGGCTCTGAGTGAAGCCCCACCCTTCCTGGAGTTGCCGGCTGATACCGCCGCGGTGGAGAAGGCGTTGGGCTGGGGATAAAGGAGAACAGCAATGTTTGACGAGGCGAAAATCAAGCAGGCAGTAACTTCTATCATCGAGGCTATCGGGGAAGACCCGAAACGGGAGGGACTGCGGGACACACCGACCCGTGTTGCCGAAATGTATGCCGAGATATTCGCCGGGATCGGCAAAGACCCGAGGGAAGAGTTGTCAGTTGGCTTCGAGCTGGGTCACCGGGAAATGGTGGTCATCAAAGACATTCCCTTCTACTCCATGTGCGAGCACCACCTGCTGCCGTTCTACGGGCTCGCCCACATCGGCTACATACCCAACGAAGACGGTCGCATTGTCGGCTTGAGCAAGCTGGCGAGGGTAGTGGAGATAATCGCCCGGCGCCCACAGGTCCAGGAAAGGATGACCACCGATATTGCTGACGCCGTTGATGAAGCGATTAAACCAACCGGAGTTGCCGTCGTCGTCCAGGCGGAACATCTGTGCATGATTATGCGCGGTATCAAAAAACCGGGGAGCAACGTGGTTACCTCGGCAATCAGGGGAGCCTTCCGCAGGAGAGCCGCCAGCCGGGCTGAGTTCTTCTCCCTGATACAGGGCAAATAAGCAGCGCTAAATATCCAGGTTCTTCACGCTCTTGGCGTGCGCCTGGATGAAGGCTTTACGCGGGGGCACCTCACCACCCATCAACACATGGAAAATGTGGTCTGCCTTGGCGGCATCTTCTACATTCACTTCCAGCAGGGTACGGGTAGCCGGGTTCATGGTAGTCTCCCATAGCTGGTCAGGGGTCATTTCACCCAGACCCTTATAGCGCTGTAAGTCCACCTTCCTCGCGGTGATATCACGCAGCGTCGCTTCTTTTTCCTGTTCCGTGTACACCCATTTCTGAATGTTACCTGCCTTGATACGATACAGTGGCGGCTGGGCAATATACAGGTGCTGGCTGGCAATCAGCGCCGGCATGTGGCGGAAGAAGAAGGTGAGCAGCAGGGTGCGGATATGCGAGCCGTCAACATCGGCATCACTCATCAGAATCACCCGGTGGTAACGCAGCTTAACCAGGTCAAAGTCGTCATCGATACCAGCGCCCAGGGCAGTAATGATAATGCGAATTTCCTCACTGGCCAACATCTTGTCCGGCGGCGCCTTCTCCACGTTGAGGATTTTACCCCGCAGCGGCAGTATCGCCTGAAAGCGGCGGTTTCTCCCCTGCTTGGCGGAGCCACCGGCGGAGTCCCCCTCCACCAGATACAACTCAGAATGGGCCGGGTCTTTCTCCGAACAGTCCGCCAGCTTGCCCGGCAGCGTGCCGGTTTCCAGGGCAGTCTTGCGGATAATTAAATCACGAGCCTTCCGGGCAGCTTCCCGGGCCTTGGCTATGGTGACGCACTTTTCTATGATTCTTTTAGCTTCATCAGGGTGCTCCTCAAGGTAAAGGGCCAGACCCTCACTCATGGCGCTCTCCACCATGCTCTTGACCTCTATGTTCCCCAGCTTGCCCTTGGTCTGCCCCTCGAATTGCGGCTCGGAAAGCTTCACGCTGATAACCGCGGTCAGCCCTTCCCGGACATCTTCGCCGGTCAGATTGAGATCATCCTCTTTAAGGAGTTTGTTCTTGCGCGCATACTCATTAAGCACCCGGGTCAGCGCCGATCGGAAACCGGTGAGGTGGGTACCGCCGTCCACGGTATTCACGCAGTTGGCAAAGCTCAGCACAGATTCGCTGAAGCCATCATTGTACTGGAGCGCCACCTCAACCACGGTGCTGTCCAGCATCTTGGTAATATAAATGGGCCGGGGATGGCGGACGGCACGGTTCCGGTTCAAACGGCGGACAAATCCGGTAATGCCACCCTCAAAGTAGTAGGTGAAGTCTCCATCCCTTTTCTCATCACGAATGGCTATTTCCAGACCTTTGTTGAGGTAGGCCATCTCTCGCAGTCGTTCACTGAGAACAGTAAAATCATAGCTGGCACTGCTAAATATGCCCTCGTCAGCATAGAAGACAAAGGTGGTACCGGTACCATCTGCGGTTCCAACTTCGGTCACCGGGCCCTGCGGTATACCCTTTTTGTATTCCTGCTCGTATGTTTTCCCGTCACGCCTGACGGCGACGCGGCACCATTCGGAGAGCGCATTGACCACAGAAGCACCGACGCCGTGGAGACCCCCCGATACCTTGTAGGTCTGCCCGCCGAATTTGGCGCCGGCATGGAGCGTGGTCATCACTGTCTCCAGCGCGGAAACCTTGGTGGTGGGATGAATGTCGATGGGAATACCACGCCCGTCATCCTCTACTTTGATGGAATTGTCTTGCTGCAGGGTGACCACAACCTTGGTGCAGTAGCCAGCCATGGCTTCATCGATGCTGTTATAGGCAATTTCATAAACCATGTGGTGCAGACCGCGCTGGTCAGTACTGCCGATGTACATACCGGGACGGCGGCGCACCGCCTCCCGTCCCCCCAGGACGTGAATGTCCCGGGCGGTATATTCACCATTGCTATTCTGTGGTTCGGTTGTCATCTGGACTCGCTTACCACCTGCCTGCCGCGATAATCAAGGAAAGGCGAAGGCCGGTACTTAGTATAACTGGCGGGAAAACAAAGGCATTAGCTACCGGAAAGGTTTGCCGGCTGCCTGCACTTGGTGATGTCAAACTGGTACTCATTAAACTATATAATTATACCACAAACTCAGCTACGAAATAAAGCTAGCCAAAGCTAAAAGCAGGTAGCACTCCTTCAATCAGGATATCTGGCACATTGCACCCGGAAACCACTGGTAGTACTATTGAAACGCTTTTAGCCGGGCCCTTACCACCGGGCAGATTGTCCGGAATTACCGAATGATGGTACAATTTTAAAACCATGTCAGGATTGTCAGGTTTACATTACCAAACCCCAACCAAACGGATGCAGCTTAATCAATCGGCATCAGGTTAGAGGCAATGAAGGATATTTTAGTTCGAGAAGCCCGTTCCGCCGACCGGAAAGAGCTATCCAAAATCTTCTCTGAGCTTCTGGCTCACCACAATGAGGCATTACCCGAGATGTTCCGGATAGCCGGCGGGGCTCCACGGAAAAAAGACGCCATCAATTTCATGCTATCTGATACCAGCGGCGCTCTATTTGTCGCTGAATGTCACGGCAACATTATCGGTTTCATTGACGTAATAATTAAAGAGCCACAGGACACGGCGATAACGGCACGGAGACGCTACGCCGAGGTACACGGTGTTGCCGTAACCAGCCGGTACCGCCGTTGTGGAGCCGGTCGCCTGCTTATGGAAAAGGCGGAACAGTGGGCACTACGCCAAAAACTGGCCCATATTGAACTCCACGTCTGGGACTTCAATAAGGGAGCCATCGCCTTTTATCAGAGCCTGGGGTACTCGGTAAGAAGTCATATAATGTACAAGCCACTGAAATAACCTACTATTGCCACGTTACTATTGCCACGTATTGAAACACCCATCATTTCTGTGCTATAATTTTCAAAACCTTTAAGCCGGTCCAGCGAGGCTGGCAAGGAGAACAATGAATAATAGCAGTTCCATATCGGACCTCTTGTCAGCGGTGGCAGGAGGTTGTTTTTATGTCTAAGAAGATTATCATGAGCCAGGAGAACATCCGGCGGACCCTGGCTCGTATCGCTCACGAGATTATCGAGCGTAACAAGAGCGCTGACCGCCTGATACTGGTCGGCATTCACACCCGCGGCGTGCCGCTTGCCCGGCGGTTAGCCGACAACCTGGAAAGTTTTGAGAACGCCGAGATACCCGTCGGTACCCTGGATTTCAGCCGCCACCGGGATGACCTCCCCTACCTGGAAACCCGTAACCTTATCCACCGTACTGAAATTCCGGTGAATATCGATAGCCGGTCCATCGTGCTGGTGGACGACGTCCTTTATACCGGGCGCAGCGTCCGCGCCGCCATAGACACCCTGATTGACCTGGGGCGCCCGCTGTCAATTCAACTGGCGGTCCTTGTCGACCGCGGACACCGGGAGATGCCGATACGGGCCGATTATGTCGGCAAGAACATACCCAGCTCCCGGCATGAGGATATACGGGTGAGCCTGGTGGAAACCGACGGCTCAGACGAGGTAGCCATCATCAGCCCGGCTTACCATGAAACCAGTCGGGAAATCACCAACCAAATCACCAATCAGCGGAGGAGCGGTTATGACAGTGACCAATAGAAGCCTGGTAACTATCGACGATTTATCCACCGCCGAAATAGAGGCGCTATTCCTGGTGGCTGACGAGATGGCCGGCTCCATGGACAGTCAATTCGGGGTCTGCCGGGGGAAAATAATGGCCAGCCTGTTCTTCGAGCCGAGCACCAGGACACGGCTCTCCTTTGAGACCGCCATGTACCGGCTTGGCGGCAATGTTATCACCGCCTCCGATGTCGGGGCAACCTCACTCGCCAAAGGAGAAAGCATCGCCGATATGGCGAGGGTGGTGGGCAGCTATGCCGACATTATTGTCATCCGGCACCCGTGGGAGGGCGCTGCCAAAGTGGTCGCCGACTACGCCGGTGTACCGGTGATAAACGCCGGTGACGGCGGGCACCAGCACCCCACCCAGACCCTGTGCGACCTGTATACCATCCAGAAAGAGCGAGGTGCCATCAGGGGACTGAACATCGCCTTGTGGGGCGACCTGAAATACGGGCGAACGACCCATTCCCTCATCTTCGCACTGGCGAAATTCGGAGCCAACATCTTTTTCTTCCCCACTCCGGGACTGGAAGTGCCCGAGCATGTTGTCGATAAGCTCATCAAAGAATACGGCGGTGAACTGGAGCGCTACGAAGCACAGGCTACGGAAGACCTCTCCCCGCTCGACGCCATTTACATCACACCGAGCAGCCCCCACCAGCTGGCTATGATGCCCGACGTGAATATTCAAGTTGAGCTCAACAGAGGGGTCGACGCTCTCTACGTCACCCGCCCCCAGAAAGAGCGCTTTACCGATGCCGAGAAGAACCTGGAAATGAAGAACGGCTATCCGGTCGTTGATAAAAAACTGCTGAAAGGTAAAGCCTTCCGCAGTACCCTGGTGATGCACCCGCTGCCCCGCGTTGATGAACTGGCGCACGAACTGGATGCCGACCCGAGGAGTAAATATTTCACCCAGGCAGCCAGGGGGGTACCGATACGCATGGCACTCGTTGCCTCATTACTGGGTAACCGGGAAGTTTCCCCACCCAAAGAAGCAATGACCGCCCGGGAAGTGGACTATCCCGTATACCGGCGTGAGTCCGGTATCAAATGCCCGAACCCGCGCTGCGTCTCCATACAGGAAACCGAGACCAAGTACCTCAAGCCCGAATTCAAGATAGTCAATGACCAGCCGTTGACCCTGAGATGTATCTACTGTGAGCACGGGTTCGAGCCGAAATACATTGCCAGCGCCGAATGGCACGAAGGGAGAGCCGAGACCAAGAAGTACCACGGGGCGGATAGCCCTCTCATTCGAAAAATCCGGCTTGAGAACCTGATTATTTTCGACTCGGCGGAGGCAGCCGAGGCTCAAGGTTTTAAACCGAGCCATTATGTATGAGGATGGTCGCCGTAAAATGAAGTCGCTACTGATTCAGGGCGGTCGCATCATTGATCCCGCCCAAAAGATTGACGAGGTCGGCAACCTGCTGATAACCGGGGGCAAAATCTCCTGGTGGGGGAGTGAGCTTCCGGCACAGGAGGACTATGCGGCGCTGCCGGCGCAGGGCCTTATCGTCTGTCCCGGCCTGATTGACCTCCACTGCCACCTGAGACAGCCCGGATTCGAGGCGAAAGAGACCATCGCCACCGGCACCCGGGCGGCGGCCAGAGGCGGCTTTGCCACGGTGTGCTGCATGCCCAATACCGAACCGCCGCTGGACAGCAGAGAAGGCATCGAGAACGTGAAGTCGATTGCCCGGGAAGAAGGCTGTGTCCGCGTGCTGCCGATAGGCTGTGTCTCCCGGGGCAGGAAAGGCGAGGAACTTGCCGACCTGGATACCCTGGCGACAGCCGGGGCGGTCGCCTTCAGTGATGACGGTGAGCCGGTGAGCAGCCCGGCCCTGATGCTCCAGGCCCTGAGGTACAGTCGTGCCTCCGGGCTACCGGTAATCAACCACTGCGAAGAGAAAGACCTCACTGCCGGCGGTCAGATGAACGCCGGCGTACTGGCAACCCGACTGGGGCTTCGCGGAATGCCGGCGGCTGCCGAGGAAATCATGATTGCCCGCGACCTCGCTCTCGCCCATCTCACCGGGGGCCACCTGCATATTGCCCATGTCAGCTCCGCCGGCTCGGTGGAGCTCATCCGTATGGGCAAGGAGGCTGGCATCAACGTGACCGCCGAGGTAACCCCCCACCACCTGACCCTTACCCAGGAACGAATCACCGGCGATGACACCAGTTTCAAGGTCAACCCGCCGCTGAGGGCCCGGCGCGATATCGACGCGCTCATCCAGGGGCTGAACGACGGAGCTATTGACGCCATCGCTACCGACCACGCCCCCCACACCGGGTCGGATAAACAGGTTGACTTCACCCGGGCTGCCTTTGGCATCAGCGGGCTGGAGACGGCGCTGGGCAGCCTGATGGGCCTGGTGCATGACGGTCAACTGCCTCTGGTTACGCTCATTGCCAAACTGACCTCGGAGCCGGCCAGGGTCCTCGGTGATGCCGCGCCGGGCACGCTGGCGGTAGGCACTCCCGCCGATATTACCATCTTCGACCCTGACCAGGAATGGCAGGTAGAACCCGGTGCATTCGCCTCCAGAGGCAAGAACACCCCGCTCGCCGGGACCACGCTGCGGGGCATGGTCATGGCTACCCTTTACCAGGGGGAACTGGTCTATCAGCACCAGTCAATCAAGATAGACATAAAGCTGTAAGCAATGTCAAAGCGAGCGCTACCGGTTTTAATGGTGAGTTTCAAGGGGGCTTCGCCCCTTTTTACTGGTGACCCCATCCCCTGTGTCCCCTTCCCCTGTGAGGGGAAGGGGAAGAATTAGCAAGAGAGGCGAAGCCTCTCTAAAACTCTCCCGAGTGGAGGGAGAAGAGTAAGGAGCAAGACAAAATTTAATATGGGGAGTCTAGAGGGGCTGCGCCCCTCTTTCAAAAGCCTCCCCCTCTCCTTTGAAGGAGAGGGGGACCAAGGGGGTGAGGTAGAAAAGATGACAAACGATAGACAACAACAATTACAAGACTTGCGAAGACAAGCATGGCTTACGGAATATCAGGTATGCCAGCACTATAACAGTCAGCAGTCTACAAGTTACTGGACGCTTACCAGTATATTTATTGGTTTCAGTTCTGTTTTACTTGGCGCATTGATATATGCCTTTTCGTCCAATAAATATAGTTGTTTACTTGGCATAATCACATGCGTGATTAGCATAGCAGTTTTGCTTATTCTTTATTTCCTCAAGGGCTGGGGGAAAAGGGTCGCTTTTCTTCAGCAAATTAATTTTATGCGAATGCGAGAAATAGAAAGTGAACTGGGAATGCGGGCGAGTTGGCGGGTTCATGGAACAGACAACTGGATAGGGGAAGGGAAATTCAAAGGAAAAATAACTGATTCAGACAAAAAGGCAGATATTGATATGCTTCTTGACTACAAGAGTCCCGAATGGTGGGAAAAGATGAGATATGACTGTGACCAGAGATTCCCCAAATACGAATTCTCAAGCAGTTGGCATTATACAGGAATACTTTACACACTATTTAGCTTATGGACACTAGTTTGGTTAGGAGGTATATCCTCTCTATTTTATTATGA
Organism: uncultured Dehalococcoidaceae bacterium; assembly: GCA_964468755.1. GTDB lineage: Bacteria > Chloroflexota > Dehalococcoidia > Dehalococcoidales > RBG-16-60-22 > CAYXWH01. The sequence goes on along the minus strand of CAYXWH010000041.1, from coordinate 443 downwards.
TTATAATACGGCCGCTTTTATATTAACTGTGATTTCAATTATAGTCTTTATAGTTATACTTTTTAAAAGGGCTAAAAAGCTTGATGAATAAACCCTCTGAAGTCTTGAAAGGGGGAGTTCTAGAGGGGCGCAGCCCCTCTCCCACATCCTCCCCCTCTCCTTTGAAGGAGAGGGGGACACAGGGGGTGAGGTAGAAAACGACCGCCCAACCCCCCGACCGAATACCGGATAAAGGAGAGCCAGCATGAAACATCATAACGCTCCCGTTAGCGCCGCCGGTGAATTCATGCCGGGGAGCTATATCATCTGGCTGAGTTCCCCGGAAATAGCCAGTGGAGCCAGGCCGGGGCAGTTCGTCATGGTGCGCTGCGGCGACGATACCATTTTGCGCCGCCCGCTCAGCATACACCGCCGAGACGGAGACAAGCTCGCCCTGCTGTTTA
>CAYXWH010000040.1:0-17510 GCA_964468755.1 uncultured Dehalococcoidaceae bacterium | reverse complement strand
TCTTGCCTCTTTCTGGAATTAATGGGAAAAAGTCTGATCCGGGGTGAAGTGTGATTTTTCATGCAGCCAATACTCCCTGCCAGCGTATTTTGGCATTCCGAAAAAATCTCTTCACTTTTGGTCCATTTTCCGGGGAGCAGATTAATGGAGTACAATCACATAAGACATGTTATAATTATAATTAAAGAGGTCTGAATGCAAAATGCTAATATTTTGCATTCAGTGCGGTAGAATATGGATAAACTAAAGGAGGAATGGATGACACGGATAATAACCCCTGAAGAAGTTGATGAAGCTATCCAAAAAATGAGGTTTCCAAAGCCGAAAATATCCAGTGATGAGGCTGCGAAAATGGCAGTCGACTTGTTTCAAGAACAACCGGAACCGAACCACTGCGCTCCATCCACCATAAAAGCATTGCAGGTGGCGTATGATTTGCCGGGAGGTGAATTGCCCTTCTGGATCGCAACCGGTTTTCGGGGCGGTCTTTGTCTGGGCGAGGTATGCGGTGCCATATCGGGTGCCGTAATCGCTTTGGGCCTTATAGCCTATAAAGTCTTGGAACCGAGGACAGATTACGAAGAGAAGATAGCCTGCCAGGCTATCGCTTCATACATACGTGACCTCGCTTTTACCTTCAATTACAAATTTGGTTCCGTTCGCTGCTCGGTTTTAACCAGAGCCTTTGAGAGGACTCCGGAGGAAAGTGAAATCTACTTCAGAACCCGGTTTATAAAATACCATGTATGTGGACAGTATGTTGACTTTGTGGTAAGGACGCTGGTTCATTGGGGAGAAATTTCCATAGAACCTCCCCCGAGGGTGCCGCCGGGAACCCCGCCACTCAAACTGGGCTAGATGGACTGAAGTTATCTACGAGGTTAAGGGGTCCGATAGCCCTTACCTGAATTCTGCGAAGCTCCAGGGTTTACGATTCACCCGATTGTAACCTGCTCTCAGTCATGGGCTTGCCCCCGTTAGTAGTCCGGCAACCGGGGCAAGCCCAATACCGCTGACTCCGAATCTATGAGTGGTATCCCCTATGGGGGTAGGTCAATTTGAGTATTAGGGTATCATTTCCGACGGCGCCGTGGTAACCCGGTTATCAATGTGGGTTGGAACAGTGAGTAAAATCAGCCACGACTTGACGTCTCATTGCGATAATAGTCGAATGTAAAGTACTTACCATATAAAAGAAATTTGAAATTATGATTAAATACGCATATTCGGAAGGCGATTATAGTCTAAAGGACGTTGAAAATTATACCGGTTCTGGTATATTTATTCCGTATCTGGAATAAAAATGTTATTTATTTACCATGTACAGTACCAGAGAAGCAGCTAGACTATTAGGCATATCCGACCGCAGGGTCAGGAAGTTATTAGCTGAGGGCAGGATCAAGGGCCGGAAGCTGGGCGGCACATGGGTTGTATTTCACTTTAACTATACCCGCAAACAACAATATAATAAGCGCGCCGTGAACTGAGGAGCGGCCGGAAACCTTGCCACTACCCTTAGTTGTCCCTGTTAGCCTATCGCTATCACCCGCCTGACCAGTGTTTTGGCAACTATCTCCTCTCGGGTAGTATTAAGTAGACCCCTGATTCCGTATCTGTTAATGACCGGCGCGTCATTGCGGTCCTCGTGAGATGAATTCCTTGACCCGGCGGGTAAAAACGCTTCTTTCCATCAGTACCCGGTGCCGGCACTTCAAACATCTGATACCAATGTCAGCCCCCACCCGTACCACCTCCCACTCATAGCTGCCGCAGGGGTGTTTTTTCTTGAGGCGGACGATATCGCCCAGCCTGATTTCTACTACCATTTGTTTACTCCGTACGTAACGGCATTCCTCGCCTGCAACCGTTCCGGTGGGGACCGGGTAATTGTTCTGCTCCTGAAAATATATTCTAGCTCGAAATCACCAGATTATAAAGTGCTGATAACCGCTGGGAATAGTGAGTAAACGACCGCGTGAGTGGCGCTGACGGACTGTTTTTAATCGGCGGGGGTGGCGAGTAACCGGTTTATCTGGTCGCGGAGGTCGCGGGCGGTGCGGCGGGCGGCTTCGGCGAAGTCCCGGCCCCGGGAGGCGTAGAGTATCTGCCGTGATGAGTTGATGATGGTCTTTTGCCGCTTCCGGTCAACACCGTAGCTGACCACCAGAGCCAGCTCTCCACCCTGGGTGCCGATGCCGGGTATCAGCAGCGGTATATCCGGGTAGTCCTGCCGTATCAGCTTTAACTCTTCCGGGTAGGTGGCGCCCACCACCAGTCCCAGGTTGCCATAGGTGTTCCACCGGCTGACTTTCTCAGCGACTATTTCAAACAGAAGGCGGGAGCGGCCCTCGAACTCGCTGCGCAGGTCCTGGAAGTCGGCGGCGCCCGCATTTGAAGTGCGGCAGAGAACGAAAACGCCCCGGTCCCGGTATTCGATAAACGGTTCCAGCGCATCAAATCCCAGATAGGGATTTACCGTGACGGCATCAAAGTTGAAATATTCAAAGAGTGCCCTGGCATAGGCTTTGGCGGTATTGCCGATGTCGCCCCGCTTGGCATCGCCGATTACCGGAATATCATCGGGAATGTGGCTGACCGTTTGCTTCAGGGCGTCAATCCCCTCATCTCCGAAGGCTTCATAGAAGGCGAGGTTGGGCTTGTAGGCGCCGACGATATCATAGGTGGCGTCAATAATGGCTCGGTTAAAATCTAAAATGCCGATACCTTCCGGTATTCTGGCTGGGTCGGGGTCAAGTCCGATACAGAGTAAACTTGTATTCTTTCGCGTGGTTTGAGCCAGCTTGTCAATGAAACCCACTCGGTTCTCCTGGGATGGGGATTTGTTAGGGGAGCATTACTCCGTCACCGTCTCGGACTGTGTGGTCTTGGCTTCTGCCGGGAGCATATGAGCCAGAATTTTTTCCAGCGCCATGGTGTGGCTGCACAGTCCCCAGCTGGAGAAAAAGGGGCAGGAGCAATGCCACTTTCCGGCGCTGTAGCTGGTGTCGTATTCATTATTCTCACCGTGGAACTTTACCGAGAATTCGACGAAGGTGACCCGGTTGGTCTCCTGGGCGTAGCGATTGGCTTTTTCGATTTTTCCAATCAGGCTCGACTGCATACCTGCTCCCTCCTTAAATGTAAAAAGCACTGGCGTATTTCAGCACAGTGCTTCTGCTATGGTTGACATAAACGCTTGGCCACGACTACTCACATCCTTGGTACTTCTTTATCTAAGTCCTTTTCAAGCTATGTCATTATAGCACTTTTTTGTCGATATGTCCAGCGGTCTGCCGGGTTTTTAACCGCGATTTGCCAGCGCGAAGCTATTTGGGTAAAATAGAGGTAGAGACTCACGAATTTTAGCGAGGTAAGAACGAATGCCCATCTATGAATATGAGTGTGGTCTTTGCCACTTTCGCTTTGAGAAAAAACAGTCGTTTAGTGAGGCAGCCGAGGCAATTTGCCCCGAATGCCAGGGGAAGGCAAGCCGTGTCTTTCATCCCGCCCCGATTATTTTCAAGGGCAGCGGTTTCTATATAACTGACAGTCGTAAAGGCGGTCCTGCCGATACCGCCACCGGAAAGCAGGAATCCGGGCAGATGGGAAAAGGGAAGTAGCGTATGAAAGCACTGCTGCAACGGGTCAGCGGGGCTTCAGTGAGCATTGATGGTGAAGAAGTAGGCCGGATAGGGCGTGGGCTGGTGGTCTTTCTGGGAGTAGCCCACGGCGATAGAGAAAGAGACGCGCGGTACCTGGCGGAAAAGATTGCCGGTCTGCGCATTTTTGCTGACGAAGAAGGCAAGTTTAACCTTTCCGCCCGGGATATTGCCGGTGAGCTGCTACTGGTGAGCCAGTTTACCCTGCTGGCGGATACCGGGAAGGGACGGCGCCCCAGCTTTGTCGGGGCAGCGCCGCCGGAGGTGGCTGAGACGTTGTTTGACTACTTTGTAGAGCAGTGCCGGGCTACCGGTCTAACGGTGGCTACCGGGCGCTTTCAGCAGTACATGCAGGTGGAAATCCGTAATGACGGCCCGGTGACGATTCTCATTGACACGAAAGACAAGTTCTGAGTGCAGGAGGTCGGATGGAGCAATCGGGAAATATAACCGATAAGTTAATCGAGAAGGGGTATCGGCTGACCCCCCAGCGCATGATGGTGCTCCAGGCTATTGAAAAGAGCGTCGACCATATAAGCGCCGAAGAAATCTATGCCCAGGTGGTCGCCAGATATCCACACGTTAATATTTCCACCATTTACCGCACCCTGGACCTGCTGAAACGACTGGGCCTGGTTACCGAGACTGACATGGGCGGCGGCCGGGTGCGATATCATCCGGCGGACAAGGGGCACCACCATCACCTTATCTGCCGGCAGTGTGGCCGGATAATTGACCTTGACGAATCGGTGCTGTATCCCCTGAGGGAAAGGTTACTTAGTGAGTATGATTTTGAGGCTGACCTGAGGCATCTGGGAATATTTGGCCTTTGTCGGCAGTGTCGTCGGTAGAGAGTTATGGCTGCGGATGAACGAAACAAACTAAAGGTTTTATTAAGCCACTGGATTGAGCATAACCGTGAGCACAGTGAGGAGTTTCAGGACTGGGCGGAACGGGCAAAAGCGCTTGGCGAGGCTGATATCGGCGACGATATTGGCGGGGCTGCCCGGGAGCTGGACAAAGCCAACGAATGCCTGTCTCGCGCCCTCAAGAGGTTAGCCTGATTCAGGCTTGCGCTATTTCAAGCTCAATGCTGATATCCAGTGCCTTAACGGAGTGTGTGAGCGCACCAATGGAGATGATATCAACCCCGCTCATCACTGCCTGACGGATATTGTCCAGGGTGATTCCACCCGATACTTCAATCTTTGCCCGGCCGTTGACCAGTTCTACGGCGTGGCGCGTCTCGTCGGGGCTCATATTATCCAGCATGATAATATCGGCTCCGGCGACTACGGCATCCCCGGCTTCCTGTACCGTAGTGACCTCTACCTCTACGGTGGTTCCCGCCGGGGCGTTCTGTTTGGCCTTCACGACGATGTCATTCATGGTCATGCCCTGGGAACGCAGCGCCGCGAGGTGATTGTCCTTAATCAATATGCCATCGCCAAGGTGGAGGCGGTGGTTGTGACCTCCGCCCATACGTACCGCGTACTTCTCCAGCAGCCTGAGGCCGGGAGTGGTCTTACGGGTATCAGTGAGCATAACCCTGCCACCGGCGGCGGCAACATATCGGGCGGTCAGTGACGCGATACCGCTGAGTCTTTGCAGGAAATTGAGGGCCACCCGCTCTGCCTTGAGGATACCGAGCATCTTGCCTGATATGGTGGCAATGATGTCTCCCGGTTTAATGGCGGCGCCATCGGTGATGAACACCGCTACGCTAAGCGACGGGTCAACTCGCTGGAAGACACGACTGGCTACCTCACCCCCGGCCAGGATGCCCGCTTCTTTCGCCAGTACCAGGGCTTTGGCAGCCAGCGTTGGGGGTATCAATACCTCACTGGTTATGTCACCGTGGCTCACGTCCTCAGCCAGGGCAAGGTCAATGATATTGACAACCGCTTCATCGGAGATCTGGAGTGTGCTTGCCAACGGTATCCCCTTTACATTTTATCTTTATCGCGCCGACCAACGACACTGCTTCTGGCTACCCGGATGGTTGCCCCGGATTCTATTTTCAGGACAATGCTGTCCTCACTCAGGCTCTCAATCTGCCCGTAAATACCCCCGGCGGTGATTACCCGGTCGCCTTTTTGTAGCTCCTGTACCATGGTCTGCATTTCCTTTTGCTTCTTGCGCTGGGGACGAATCATGAGCAAGTAGAACAGACCGAAGATTATTACCAGAAAGATGATTATTGTCCAGTCGAACTGGGCTGGTTCCCCTTCCCCTTCCCCTCCGGGAAGACAGCCGCTGAAAAATACCAGCAGCGTCATAAGCCATCCCGCGATGATTCCAAACTTCACCATGTCACTCATTCCCTCCTAGATAGCGTTATTTACTCTCGTTCTCCCTGTAGTGACCAGGGGCTGGTCCTGGTAATTTGGATATTCACCAGTTGTCCGAGACAGTCCCTTTCATCGTGGAAAAAGACCAGCTTGTCAGTACCGGTTCGCCCCTGCCACTTACCCTTTACCTTATCATTTACCAGGATTTCGACCACCTTGCCCTTTAACCGTGAGTTGATTTCGGTGGCGATTTCTTTCTGCAGTAGCTCAATTGCATTCAGCCGCTCCTTTTTTTCCGGTAACGGGATATTGTCCTCAAGTTCCCGGGCGGCTAGAGTTCCCGGTCGCGGTGAGTAGGCGGCTACATGGACTGTATCAAACTTTAGCCCGGAGAGCAAGTCGCAGGTATGCTGGAACTGGGCGCTGCTTTCCGAGGGAAAGCCGACAATGACATCGGTGCTCAGGGCTACTCCGGGAATCTCCCGGCGGATATGGTTGACCAGTTGCCGGTACTGCTCAACGGTGTACCCCCGTCGCATCGCCCGGAGAATACCATCGTCGCCGGACTGTACCGCCAGGTTGATGTGCTTGCAGACTTTATCCAGCCGGGCGATGGTCTCAACCAGTTTCGAAGTCATATCCTTGGGGTGATTGGTGAGGAAGCGGAGTCGGGCCAGACCGTCGATGGCGTTCAATTCCGTGAGCAGGTCAGCCAGGTCCGGTCCATCCGGCAGGTCATGTCCGTAGGAGTCCACGTTCTGTCCCAGTAAAGTGATTTCCCGGGCACCGCGGCGCACCAGCTCACCGGCTTCGTTAACTATTTCGGCGATGGCGCGGCTTCTTTCCCGTCCGCGGCGGTAGGGCACGATGCAATAGGAACAGAAATTATTGCACCCCTGGATTATGGGAATGAATACGCTAGGCGAGGGGTGCCGGGGTAGTACCTGACCGGGTTTTTCCAGCCATGGTGCGCAGTCTCCCGGCTTAAAGAAGTAGTCGACATGAGGGAAGCTCTGGTGCAGCTTGCCGATATCCGAATTGACCAGGCAGCCGGTCACCGCCAGGATTGCGTTGGGCCGGGACTTTTTGAGCGGTTTCAGGGCATGGAGCTTATTGATGACCCGGTTTTCCGCGCTCTGCCGCACCACGCAGCTATTAAGCACGATGATATCGGCTGTCGTAACTTCGTCAGTGGCGTCGTAGCCCAGTTCCTCGAGATAACTGCTCAGTCGTTCCGATTCCGCCCGGTTCATCTGGCAGCCAATTGTCCAGATGTAGTAGCTAGGCACCCCCATCCCCCCTTAGATAAATACGCCCCCGTTTTAGGGGCAGCTGATTTTCTGGCGGAGGGAGTGGGATTCGAACCCACGACCCCAGTTTCCCGGGGTAAGCGCTTAGCAGGCGCCCGCACTAGGCCACTATGCGATCCCTCCGCAAATACATTCGTCCATTAAACGGACTTTTTTATGCCAGCACATGTATACTGTAACATAATAGCCGGTTTTCCTCAATCGTTATCGGTCAGGTTTCTGTTACCGCCGGGCTACTCCGGTAATCCCGGCGATATGCTCAATTCCCTGCTGGACCAGGAACCGCTCTATTCCTTCCAGGACATCGAGCGGGGCACGGGGATTGGTGAAGTTACCCATGCCGACCTGTACTGCGCTGGCGCCAGCCATTATGAACTCCAGGGCATCATCAGCGGTAAGAATGCCACCACAGCCGATGATGGGTACACCCACGGCACCGGCTACCTGATAGACCATGGCTAGTGCCACCGGTTTGATTGCCGGGCCGGACAATCCGCCGGTAACCGTGCCCAGTACCGGGCGGCACCGGTGGATATCGATTGCCATGCCTCTCAGGGTATTTATCAGGCAGAGAGCATCGGCGCCGGCTTCAACCACAGCCGTGGCTATGCGGCAGATATCGCTGACGTTCGGGGTAAGCTTGACAATGAGTGGCAGGGAGGTGGCTGCTTTCACCGCCGCAGTCACCATGGCGGCGGTATCCGGCTCAGTGCCGAACTCGGCACCACCCGCCTGAATATTGGGGCAACTGATATTTACTTCAAGGGCACTGACACCGGGCACATTATCCAGCTTGCCGGCGATTCGGGCATAGTCGTCAACGGTCTCTCCGGCGATGTTCACCACCGCCGGTACCCGCCAGCTTGCCCAGACCGGTGCTTTTTCCCTGATTAGTGCCTCAACCCCGATATTCTGCAACCCGATGGAGTTAAGCATGCCGGCGGCGGTTTCGGCTATGCGCGGCTGAGGATTGCCCTGCCTGGGCTCAAGAGTAGTCCCCTTGCAGATAATCGCCCCCAACCGCTGGATATCAAACAGGTGCTGGTACTCGGTGGCATAGCCAAAGGTACCGGAGGCGGTCATGACCGGGTTGATAAGGAATAGTCCCGGTTCGTGTCCGGGGGCTAATTGCACTGATAGGTCCACGGTCGGTTCTCCCTGCTGACGGTACTATCTTCTGGCTGACAGCTTACCAGACTGACTGTTGCCATTGCAAATACTACCAGGGGTGCCGTTCGGGCAGAGATTCTTGAGGCAGCAGTCAGGGCAGAGTGGTCGGGGGCGGCAGACATGCTTCGCCAGGCAGACAAGCAGGGCGTGGTATTCATTAAACAACCGGACATCAGCGGGCAGATTGTCCATGAACAGTTGCTGGTAGGCGGTATAGCGGTCATTGTCCGGTGCCATACCCAGTCGCTTGATAATGCGGCGGGTGTAGGCATCAATGACGAAGACCGGTTTCCGGGCGGCATACAGGATAATGGAATCGGCTGTTTCCGGCCCGATACCGTAAACGGAAAGCAGCTGTTTGCGGAGGTCAACAATGGGGCTGGTAAAGAGCCGGTCGAGGTCACCGTCATAGTGTTCGCCCAACCACCGGACAAAGGACCTGATTTTTTTTGCCTTGGCATTGTAGTAGCCGGAGGGGTAGATAAGGCGGGCTACTTCCGGTTCGGGTAACCGGCGCAGTGCCTCCGGGGAGAGCGCTCCGACGTTCCGTAAATTGTCTATCGCCTTTTCAACATTGGTCCACGCGGCCGATTGGGTCAGGATGGCACCCACGATTACCTCGAATGGTTCTCGGGCCGGCCACCAGTGCTGTGGTCCATAGCGGGATATCAACCGGTGGTAGATATCCTGTAGCGCCTGGTTTATTGCCTTGTCCATCCGGGTGCCCTGGCATCCATAGCCGAGTCATACTCCGGGATATAAGGCTTGATGTCAATTATCGGTGACCCATCAATGGCGTCAAGTCCCTTAACCCGGAGTATGTTGTCGCGCCGTTCCACTAGTTTGACCGTTGCTTTGCCCACCGGGTTGGGCCGGTGTGGCGACCGCGTCGCCAAAAGTCCGGTAAGTGGGAGCGACGGGTTGCCCCGTGGGTGGATTTTCATGGGTAATTTGGCAGCAGTGTCTACCCGGTGTATCCAGTAAAGAACGATGATGTGAGAAAACTCATCCAGGCTATCCAGGGCATCCGTCAGGCTGCGGTCAATCACCAGCTCGGAAACAACCTCCGGCCAGTTGTATGATGCTCCCGGAGGCTGGGTGACCTCGTTCCTGACTACACCTATGGCTCGTACGATTATCTCCGGAAATTCCCCGGCCAATATATCTCCTCGGGTATAATTTTATGGTCAACGGCGCGGCAGTAATGCCGCTTCGGTCTCTTCATGGTCAGGGTGTTCAACCGAGCGGGTTGAGGGTCAGCAGTTTCCTGGAAATTTCCGGGTATTTGGCGATAAACAGCAGTTCGTCTTCAACCAGGGGCTTCTGCGATTCTACATTGGCGTATCGTACCAGTTCCAGGATATCTCTGGCGTTGTCATCGTTGGTAAAGGACACTTCCATTTTGCCCATCAGGTGGCTGAAGCCGGATATACCGCTATATTGACCGGCGATGATTTCTCTTCCTGTTTCCACGAATTCCGGTTCACCCCTGCCCAGCTCTCCGAAACCGTACAGCTCGTAGTTTTCCGGGTCTTTCAGTACACCGTCGGCGTGTATCCCTGAGGCATGGGCAAAAGCATTGGCGCCAACTCCCGGCTGGTTCATGGGAATGGGAACACCAAAGGCATAGCTGGCGAATTTGGCTATCTTCCACGACCTGGACAGGTCAATGGGCATGCCCAGCTCATATTTCTCGGCAAAACCTTTTGATTTGGTAACCGCCAGAATAACCGCCACCAGGTCGGCATTGCCGGCTCTTTCCCCGGTACCATTGATGGTGGTGTTGATGTAAACGTCCTGACCGCCGTCGACTGCCGCCTTGGCTCCGGCCAGGGAATTTGCCTCGGCCATTCCCAGGTCGCCGTGGCAGTGAATCTCGATGGGTATCTGTACACTATCCGTCAGAGTCTTCACCGTTTCATAGATGGTGAAGGGGTTGTCATATCCCAGCGTGTCGCAGTACCGCAGCCGGTCGGCGCCGTGCTCTTTGGCTGTCAGCCCGAATTCTATCAGGAAATTCAAGTCGGTCCGGGAAGCGTCTTCCGCATTGACGCCGATGGTTTCCGCCCCCATGGCGCGGGCGACATCAACGGCCTCAGCCATGTCTCGTATTATGTCCTGCCGGTTCTTTCTGCCCCGGAACTTGCCATTTATCATCTGGTCTGAGGTTGATAGCGACAGGTTGACGTGCTTTATATCGGGCACATACTTGAAAGCTGTCCTGACATCATCAGCGACAGCCCGAATCCAGCCTTGCAGGCGAATGGGTTTCAGGACTCCCATCCCAGCCAGTTCCAGGTTAGCATTGAGATAGTTGACCTCATGCCTGGTGGTGGGGAAACCAAACTCGGACTGGAAGACACCCATCTCATTGAGATAGAGGTTAATCATTGTCTTTTCTATCTTGGACAAACCGAGCTTGGCGGTCTGCACGCCGTCGCGGTTGGTCACGTCAAGAAGATAAATTTTAGACATCGCCCTATTCTCCTGGATGGGCGCGTTTGCGGATATACCGCTCACACGCACAAACACCCCTGTTTAATGCTAGCACAAGTGCTTTACCACGGGCAAGTGCAGTTTGACTGGCAGCGGTCATTTTATACGTTGCCCCTTAACGGGTTTGACACCCGTGGGGAGGGGTGCTAGATTAAAAGTAGTTTTGAGTGGCTGTGATACCTGCCTGAAAATCAGTCAATGAAGCGGTCATGAATGTTGGAGTATGTAAGATACGTCTCCGCCTGCCGGAAAATTCCTCTCTTAAGGGCAAGCGGCAGGTAGTGAAGTCAATCCTTTCCCGCATCCGGAACAAGTTCAATGTCTCCGTGGCTGAGATTGATGACAATGAGCTATGGCAAATAGCTACCATCGGGATTAGCTGCATAAGCAACAACAAGCGTTATACCAATAAGGTGCTGTCCAGGGTAGTTGATTTTGTCGCCGGCAGCCGCCTGGAGGCGGAGATGCTCGACTACGAAATCGAGATTCTCGATATATAGGAAAGGATTCCATTGGATACCACCTCATTCATTAACCATCTCCAGTCACGGTCAGATTACCGGGGGCAGATGGTACATATCGAGCATGTGCCGTCTCGTTCGATGAGTTGCGCCGAACTCACGCCACCGCTGGCTTCTGAACTGAGGAACTGTCTTCTCAAGAATGGCATCCTGCGTCTCTATACTCACCAGGTAACGGCGGTGCACCATGCCCGCCGGGGCAGGAATGTGATGGTGACTACCGCCAACGCCAGTGGCAAGACGCTATGCTATAACCTTGCGGTATTGGAGTCGATGCTGGCGGAGCGGAGCAGCCGTGCCCTGTACCTTTTTCCCACCAAGGCGCTCGCCCAGGACCAGCTCCGCAATTTACGCCAGGTTTTTTGCCCGGATATTGGCCGGTCAGAGGAATTCGCCACCTTTGACGGTGATACGCCTCAGGCGGAACGTGCCGAAATCAGGAAGCGGGCGAGGATAGTACTGACCAATCCCGATATGCTTCATATCGGGATTCTGCCCAATCACCAGGCATGGGCGTCATTTTTCCGGCACCTGCGCTACGTGGTGGTGGATGAAGCCCATAGCTACCGGGGTGTTTTCGGCTCTCATGTAGCCTGTGTGCTGCGGCGACTGCGCCGACTGTGTGACTTCTATGGTGCCAAACCGCAGTTTATTTGCTGTTCGGCAACGATAGCCAATCCCGGTGACCATGCCGGGCAGCTGGTGGGCTTGCCGTTTGAGGTGGTTGACAATGATGGCTCCCCCCGTGGTGGTAAGGACTTTGTGTTCTGGAACCCGCCGCTCATCGATGAAGCCCGCAGCATCCGCCGCAGTGCCAATAGTGAGGCAACGGCATTGTTTACCGGGCTGGTACAGCGACGTATCCGCACCCTGGCATTCGCCCGTACCCGCCGGTTAACCGAGCTTATCTATCTCTATTCCAGGCAGCGACTTGCCGAGGTAAGTCCGGAGCTTCCGGCGCGAATCAAGCCGTACCGGGCCGGTTACCTCCCCGAAGACCGCCGCCGGATAGAGCGCGAACTATTCAGTGGTGAGCTGCTGGGGGTGGTGGCGACCACCGCCCTGGAACTGGGAGTTGATATCGGCAGCCTTGACGCCACGGTACTGGCGGGCTATCCGGGCAGCATCGCCGGTACCTGGCAGCAGGCCGGCCGGAGCGGTCGCCGGCAGGACAGGTCGCTCAGTTTTTTGGTGGCGCTGGACAACCCTCTGGACCAGTATCTAATGCGCCATCCTGATTTCTTCTTTCAGAGCAATTTTGAGAGTGCGCTGGTCAATCCGGGAAATCCGTATATCTTGCGGGCACATCTACTGTGTGCCGCCTGGGAACGACCGCTCAATAAAGGTGATGAGGCCGTTTTTGGCGCTCCCATGCTTGAGGAGATTACGGCGCTGGAGGCGCAGGGATGGCTGCGGGAACGTAACCGGAGATGGTACCTGGCGCCGTCGCTCGCCTATCCTGCACAAAACATGAATATCCGGGCGACTACCGCCGAGAACTTTGCCGTGATTGACACCAGCACCGGCGCTCTTCTGGAGACAATAGAGAGCAGCACCGCCTTTTTCCAGATATATCCGGGCGCCGTCTATCTTCACCAGGGGGAGACCTATCTGGTTACTGAACTTGACCTGGCTGGACGCACCGCGTACCTGGTTCCCAGCGATGTTGACTACTATACCCAGTGCCAGGACTTCACCGATTTGCATATTGTGAAGGTACGCCGTTCCCGAAAACTGGGACAGGTAACCGTTTATTTGGGTGACGTGGAGGTTACCACTGACGTAGTAGCCTTTAAAAAGAAGATGCAGTACACCGACGAAGTAGTTGGTGCGGAGCCGCTTGACCTGCCGCCGCAGACATTTCCCACGGTGGCTTTCTGGTTTGAGGTCCCGCCATCGGTCATGGCGGAGATTGCTGAAGCCCATCTGGACTTTGCCGGTGGTCTGCATGCGGTAGAGCATGCCTCCATTGGCATTTTACCCCTGTTTGCCCTCTGCGACCGCAACGATATTGGCGGTGTCTCCACGCCGTTCCACCCGGATACCGGGAAAGCCGGGGTATTTATTTATGATGCTGTTGCCGGTGGAGTTGGCATTGCCGAGAGAGGATTTGACATGGTGGATGAATTGTGGCGGGCTACACAGCGGGCAATTGTCGAGTGCCCCTGTCAGGAAGGCTGCCCCGGCTGCATACAATCGCCCAAGTGCGGTAATAACAATCAGCCTCTGGATAAGGAAGCCGCCCGCCGGCTGCTGGAGGGGTTGTTGTCACGGCGATAAGGGGGTAAAATAGAGTGATGCCGTCCCTTCTCGGTTCTTCACGGTTTCAGTGAAATTACCGGAGGTAAGTGAAATTAGTAATCTGTTTGCGCGAGCCTTGAAGCGAAGCCATGATACCTTTGCCCGGGCAATACAGCTTCTAGACCGCGCCGCTGTCGATGAAGCGGTGTGGGATGAATTTGAAGAGCTGCTTATCCTGGCCGATGTCGGTGTGAGTACCACCGAGAAACTGATTGCCAGGGTAAAACAGCAGGTTGCCGAGGAGAAGATTATCGATGGTTCCCGGGTGCGCGATGTCCTGCAGGCGGAAATGGTACGTATGGTGGATATTGCCTCGACGGAGCCAACCGAGGCTGTATCACCGCCGAAAGTTACCCTGGTGGTAGGCGTGAATGGCAGTGGTAAGACAACCTCTATTGCCAAGCTTGCCCATCGCTCGCAGAGTGAAGGTAAGAGCCTGCTGCTGGCGGCGGCGGATACCTTTCGGGCGGCGGCGATTGACCAGCTCAAGCGCTGGGGTGAGCGGTTAAGAGTGGATGTAATTTCCCATCAGCCGGGGGCTGACCCGGGGGCGGTGGTCTTTGACGCATTGCAGGCAGCAAGAAGCCGGAAAGCCGACGAGGTGATTATCGATACTGCCGGTCGACTTCACACCAGGTATAATCTGATGGAGGAGCTCAAGAAGATACGGCGGGTTGTTGCCAAGTCGGATACTGCTGCCCCGCACGAAGTGGTCCTGGTGCTGGATGCCACTACCGGCCAGAACGGTCTCGCCCAGGCGAAGTATTTCACCGAGGCGGTAGGAGTGACCGGTGTCTTTCTCGCCAAGCTCGACGGCACTGCCAAGGGTGGCATCGTGCTGGCGGTTTGCGATGAATTAGCTATCCCGGTGCAGTTCATCGGTCTGGGTGAAAAACTGGAAGATATGGCCTCCTTTAATGCCAGGGAGTTTATTACCGCGCTATGTTCCTGATTTTGACGGGGTATAATGCTTGAGATAGATGTACATCCTATAGCCTTTAGCATCGGGCCGATTAGCGTTGCCTGGTACGGGATTATGATTGCCCTGGCGGTGCTGGCGCTTGTCCTGTGGACATTATGGTCGGTAAAGAAGGGCGCTCATCTCACCTACGATACGGTGCTGAATGCGGCGCTGGTTGGCATTCCCTCCGGAATTATTTTTGCCCGGGTGCTCCACGTTGTTGACCGCTGGGACTACTACAGCCAGAACCCGGCGCAGATAATCGGTGGCGAGGGGCTGACCATCTACGGTGCCGTGCTGGGCGCCGCCCTGGGCCTCTGGATTTACAGTCGATTCAGTAAAGTCCCCTTTAACTACCTAGCTGATGTCCTTGCTCCCGGGATAATCCTGGCGCAGGCTATCGGCAGGGTCGGCTGTATCTTAAACGGCTGCTGTTACGGTGTGGAAACCACCGCCTTCTGTGCGATTATCTATAGCCATCCGGAGAGTAACGGGCCCATCGGGATACCCGTTCATCCCACTCAGCTCTATGAAATTATTTATAACCTGATAGCCTTCGGCATATTGTACAAGCTGAGGGGGCGGTTAAAGCCGGACGGTTCGTTGTTTTTGATCTACCTCAGTCTCTATTCGATATGGCGCTTCGGTATCGGTTTTATCAGAGAAGGAGAGCCCTTCATCTTTCCGGTCCTGCACCAGGCGCAGGTTATCGGGCTGGTTATCCTGGCTATCGCTATCCCCATACTGGCGATGCGGACGCGGTGGGTGAAGGCGGGTGACACCGGCGATTAGAGGGGTACAATTTATTTCCGGGGACTATCGCAATTCTTAAGGCGGACTTAACGCGGAAAGTCGAGCCAGTTCCACCGAAGCCGCTGGTCTTTTCCCTGCCTTTATTCACACTGCTGGTATTATTAAGTAGCTGGTTATGTTAATTGCAATAGCATTCCTTATTGTGGTATAATAATTATTAAGTTCAAGTTTAGGTTATTACAAGCTTCCTAGAAGCCACTCTCACCGAGTTTTCTTAAGTATTGGATGACCCGAACTCTAGTTAAATTGAAAGAGAGGAGGTCATCCAATGAGTTTTCAGGACAAGTCACTCCAATGCTCCGATTGCGGTGCCACGTTTACCTTCAGCGCTGAAGAGCAAGAGTTCTTCCAGTCCAAAGGCTACGCTAACGAGCCCAAGCGCTGTCCGGAATGCCGTCAGGCAAGGAAGTCAGAGCGAAGTGGCAGCAGCTACGGAGCCCCCCGCCAGATGTACCCGGCAATTTGCGCCGAGTGCGGGAAAAGTACCGAAGTCCCTTTCCAGCCACGTGGCGATAGGCCGGTGTACTGCAGCGATTGCTACCGAAAAATGCGACCGAGTAGATAAGTGAGGTAAAAACATGAGCCGCATCCGGGTTGGGTAACCGGCCCGGATGTGACTTGTGTAAATGAGAGTTTTGTCGTTAGAAGTTTCAATACATGAAGGTGAGTCACAGGAATCGTTATTACGCCGTTTCCAGAGAATGGTGCAAACGAGCGGGGTCTTGCGGGAAGCCAAGGCTAGACGTCGGTTCATATCCAAACGGGATGCAGCCATAATCAAGGCTAAGAACAACGCCAAGAGAAAGCGGCGTTAGGGATGTTCGGGAGATAAAATCCGGGATAAGGGGGGCAGTTTATGAAAATCTACGTAGGCAATCTATCCTATGATGTTACTGAGGATGAACTGGCAGCAGAATTCGGTACTTTTGGAAAGGTGGAATCCGTGGCTATCCCGGCCGATAAGTTCAGCGGGCGACCCAGGGGCTTTGCCTTCGTTGAAATGGCGTCAAAGTCTGAAGCAGAAGCTGCCATCGCGGGTCTCAACGGTAAAACACTGAAAGAGCGGACCATTGTCGTCAATGAGTCCCGTCCCCGACCAGACAACCGAGGCGGCGGCTCCTATGGCAACCGAAGAGGTGGTGGATACGGCGGCGGCGGTTATAGCAGCGGCAGGGGTGGCCGGTCGGGTGGCGGCAGGCAACGCCGGTATTAGGCAAACTGCCATTCTGCAATTCTGCACTGACTCATGTGTAACAAATCGGAGCATCGTGCCCGGTTTGGCACAAGGGGGTAGAGGACGAATATCTATGTGGGTAACCTGTCACTTGAAATGACGGAAGATGAACTGCGCCAGGAGTTCACGGCTTTCGGAGAAGTGATATCGGTAATAATAATGAATGACAGGTATATAGGCAGCGGTCAGCCCAGAGGCTATGGATATGTTGAGATGGCATCAAAGTCAGCGGGCACAACCGCAATTGCCAGCCTCGCCGGGAGAAAGCTGATGAACCGGGCAATTAATGTTGTCGAGGCTCTGCCGCTTTCGGATAAAAAGATGGCATTATTACCAAATGCCTCACCAAACGCTATGAGTAATAACCGCCAAAAACGAAGAAGACAGAGAAAATACCAGATTAGTTAAGTTGACTGCTCCGTTCTGGAGATAAGCGACTTGATATTTCAACAAGGAGTTTTAGTGAGTTTCGAAACCTTTAATTTTCATCCGAGCATCATGGCCGGTGTACATGCGCTCGGTTATTCTGCACCAACACCCATCCAGTTACAAGCCATTCCGCCGATTACGCAGGGACGTGACGTTATCGGGTTGGCACAGACAGGAACCGGCAAGACAGCCGCCTTCGTGCTGCCGATTTTGCAGCGTCTGCGGTCGGGCCGGCGAGGCAGTGTCCAGGCGCTGATAGTGTCGCCTACACGTGAGCTGGCTGAGCAGACCTGCGAGGTTATCAGCAAACTGGGGAGTAAAACCG
>CAYXWH010000039.1:6544-17851 GCA_964468755.1 uncultured Dehalococcoidaceae bacterium | reverse complement strand
TTTCCCGCTCCCGTAACCTGCCTTTTTCACCCCGCCAGCCTTTAAGAAAGAGCTTCGATAGTATTATAATGACAAGAGAATGAAAATCCTTCACTTTGCTGACCTGCACCTCGGCGTTGAGACCTACGGGCGTCCCGACCCGGATACCGGCCTCTCCTCCCGCCTTCTCGATTTTCTGGCCGCGCTTGACCGGGTGGTCGACTACGCCATTGAAAATCGCGTCGACCTGGTGCTGTTCTGCGGCGATGCCTATAAGAGCCGCGAGCCCAGCCAGACCCAGCAAAGGGAGTTCGCCCGGCGCATTAACCGCCTTTCTGCCAGCAATATCACCACCTTTCTGTTGGTGGGCAACCACGATTTATCCAACGCCATAGGACGGGCGACGTCGGTGGAGATATTCGGCACTCTGGACGTTAAAAACGTGTATATCTCCAACCGGCCTGACATCTACCAGATTCCCACCCCCGCCGGCACGGTGCAGGTGGTCTCGCTGCCCTGGCTCAGGCGCAGTGCCGTCCTCACTAAGGAGGACTCCCGAAATCTGGGCTTTGACCAGATCAAACAGAAAATGGAACAGGTGCTGACTGACGTCATTACCACCAGCATTGACCGGCTTGACCCCGCTCTCCCCGCCATACTTGCCGCCCATGTCTGGGTATCCGGTGCCCATACCGGAACGGAAAAACAGATGACCATCGGCCAGGACCACTCTCTACTGGTGAGTTCCATTGCCCGGCCCGAGTTCGACTACATAGCCCTGGGGCATATCCACCGCCACCAGGTGCTTCATGAGACCCCCTTGGTAGCGTATGCCGGCAGCCTGGAGCGCCTGGACTTCGGTGACGAGGATGATGACAAGGGATTTTATCTGGTAACCATTGATGCTGACCGGACAACCGGACAGCGGCACGTCTCTGCTGAGTTCCATCCGGTATCAGGGCGCCGCTTCCTCACCATCAACGTTTCGCTGGAGCCGGATGACCCTGACCCCACCGCCACCGTGCTGTCAGCCGTCGCCGCCCGCGAAGAAATGGTCAGGGATGCCATCGTCCGGCTCAACCTCAGCCTGCCGGCACAGATAGCCGGCCAGTTACGTGACAATGACCTGCGGAGCGCACTGAAAGAAGCCCATTACTCAGCCATAGCCCGGGAGATAACGCGGGAAACGCGGCAGCGACTGGGAAACTGGACTGCCGGGGAGCTGACCCCTCTCGACGCCCTGAAAGCCTACCTGGAAACAGCAAAGGTTTCCCCGGAACGGGCCAAGGAGCTGCTGGAATACGGGGATCGACTGATTCGAGCGCGGGGAGCTTAACGAGGCATTTACCCCCATGGCTATTATCAGGACCCTCAATTTAACCAAGAAGTTCGGTGAACTGGTCGCCGTAGACCGGCTCGACCTGGAGATAGCCGAAGGTGAGTGTTTTGGTCTGCTGGGCCCGAATGGCGCCGGCAAGACCTCCCTCATCAGGATGATAACCGCGGTCTCGCCGCCTGCCCGGGGTGAAATCTGGGTGAACGGCAAGAACCTGAAAGACTACCCCCGCCAGGCGAAAGCGCTGATGGGGGTGGTGTCCCAGGTGGACAATCTTGACACTGACCTCAACGTACTGCAGAACCTGACCACCTTTGCCCGCTACTTTTCCATACCCCGGGACGAAGCCTACCGCCGCAGTCGGGACGTCCTGAGACTATTCCAGCTTGAAGACCGGCAGAAAAGCCGCATCAAAGAACTCTCCGGCGGGATGAAGCGGCGCCTGTTGATAGCGCGGAGCCTGATAAACCACCCCCGTATTCTTATTCTGGACGAACCCTCAATCGGTCTTGACCCGCAGGCAAGGCACCTCGTCTGGCAGAAATTGAGAGAGCTCAAGACCGAAGGGATTACCCAGTTGCTGTGTACCCAGAATATGGAGGAGGCAACCCTCCTCTGCGACCGCGTAGCCATCATCCACCTGGGCCGGGTCCTGGCAATCGACACTCCGCAAGCACTTATCTCCCGGTATGCGGGCAACAAGGTCTGGGAACTGGAAATAACATCAGCAGATAGTAAAGGTGCCATTATCCGGGAACTCACCCGCCGCCACCTCGAGTTTGAGGAGGTGGGGAGCATAATCCAGGTTTTCCACGCCGACGATGACCTGTCCGGTATCCTCCCCACCCGGTGGCGTTCGGCGACTCTGGAGGATGTTTTCTTCCGGCTGACCGGGAGGGCGCTGATAGAATGAGACCCTTCTCCTGGCGCTTCATCCGCGTCTGGCAGCGCAACCGGGATGTCTTCTTCCGGCTCTGGCACTCGGAAGCGCCCGGCTCAATCGCTGAGCCGGTTATCGTGCTGCTGGCTTTCGGACTGGGACTCGGTGCCTATATCGGACTGGTTGACGGACAGCGCTACATAGATTTCCTCGCCCCGGGCATCATCGCCGCCTATGCCATGTTCAGCGCCTGCTTTGAATGCACCTACGCCAGCTTTGTCCGTATGGAATGGCAGTACTCCTATGATGCCATTCTGGCGACTCCGCTGAATGTTGAGGACATTACCGCCGGAGAAATCTTCTGGGGTGCCACCCGGTCCATGATGACCGGCACCATCATTCTGGTGATTGCCGCCGCCTTTCAACTGGTACCCTCACCCTGGGCGGTGCTGATACCGGTGGTATGCTTCCTGGAAGGCATCATGTTTGCCGCCATTGCCCTGTGGTTTACCTCCATTGTTCCGGCTATTTACAGTTTCAACTACTTCTTTACCCTGTTCATCAGCCCCATGTTTTTACTGAGCGGGGTATTCTTTCCCCTCTCCGCCTACCCGGAGATACTGCAAAAATTAAGCTGGGCAGCCCCATTAACACCCGCCGTCCGTATCATCCGGGCACTGTTCCACGGGGAATTCAGCCCCGACCTGGCGCTGGCAATCGTCATTATGCTCGCCTTCACTGCCGTGTTCTTCTCGATATCCCTGGTGACTATGAGAAGACGACTGACCAAGTGAAAAACTCCCGGCTACCCTTTACTTCATTAGGAAAGTTAATAACGGCGAAATCCGTCTAAAACAGAGAGCCCAGGAGGGGCGAAGCCCCTCTTTATAATTCTTCCCCCTCTCCTTGATAGGAGAGGGGGATACAGGGGGTGAGGTCACCTTACTATCTTTTCCCACCCTCCGCCCTCGCTCCATCCAGGGCTTATCCCGCAGGTCTATACCCCCCTCCCCACACCAAGGGGCAACGATACACTTGTAGAGAGTCCAGGAGGGTAAAACCGCCTCTCCTTATGCTCTCTCCCGGGGTGAGGCGGGGTGCTAACGGGCTAAGCTGTCCGTGCTACCAGGGTGGCAGGGTGGGAATAGATTTCTCCCGAGGGGGATGCCGGGGGTGACGTAGATAAAAACCTCTTTTTCACATCACGGCGGCGTGCTATACTATTCTCAGTAGTATGACTGCTCGACCGGAACGTAACGATGAAGACTATATGCGGATGGCACTGCGGCTGGCCCGCCGGGGTCAGGGCATGACCAGCCCCAACCCCATGGTGGGCGCGGTCATTGTCAAAGACAACCGCATCATTGGCCGGGGTTACCACCACCGCTTCGGGGAAAAGCACGCCGAAATCAACGCCATCGAGAGCGCCAGGGAAGATATCGCCGGTTCGACTCTGTACGTTAATCTCGAGCCCTGCTGCCATCAGGGCAAGACGCCCCCTTGTGTTGACGCCGTCATTCAGCATAACATCAGCCGCGTGGTTATCGGCATGTTTGACCCGAACCCGCAGGTCAACGGGAAAAGCGTAGAGATACTACAGCAGCACGGCATTGAGACCACGGTCGGCGTACTTGAAGAAGCCAGCCGCTCACTGAATGAAGCGCACACCAAGTACAGCACCACCGGACTGCCGCTGGTGACGGTAAAGCTCGCCCAGACCGTTGACGGTAGAATTGCCACCAGCACCGGGAATTCTCAGTGGATAAGCTCGGCGGAATCCCTGAACCTCGCTCACCAGTTGCGTGCCGCCAGTGACGCCGTTATGGTGGGCAGCGGTACCATCCTCGCCGATGACCCCCGGCTTACCGTGCGTCTGGTCAGGGGAAGAAACCCGACCCGTATTGTGCTCGATTCCAGGTTGCGCACACCGCTCACGGCCAAGGTGCTCACCGAACAGGATATTGCTCCAACCGTTATCGCCACCACCACCCGCGCCAGCGAGAAGAAGGTAGCCCGACTCCGCGATATGGGCATTGAAATCTCGGTTATCAAGGAGGACCGGCGGGGTGAGATAGACGCAGTACAATTGCTCCGAACACTGGGACAGCGGGGCATCGCTTCAGTACTGGTGGAAGGAGGCTCCCGGGTCGTCACCTCATTGCTGCGACTGAAACTGGTCGATAGACTGGTTATCATCATTGCCCCCAGTATACTGGGCAGGGGCATTGAGGCGGTGGGTGAACTGGATATCCGGGACATCAACCAGGCAATAAGGCTGTCATTTACCAGGACCTACCGGATGGGTACTGACCTCATTATTGAAGCCAGGACAGAGTATTAGCAAGCTCAACCTGACCGCTTCAGGTATTCCATTACTTCAGCGATAACGAAGATCGAGCCGGTGGCGCAGATGAGGTCCTTTGACCCGGCTCGAGCCAGCGCCAGCTCCACCGCGGCGGCGACACTGCTGGCTGTTTCAGTCACTATCCCCAGTTTCGATAGCTCCTGCACCAGCATTGACGGCGCCACCGCCCGGGGATTACGCGACCGGGTTACAATTACTTCACTGGCAAACGATGCCAGCTCGGCAGCCATGCTCGCCACCGGCTTGTCCGCGGACGCCCCGAAGATAACAATCAGCCGGTCAAAGGTAAAATACTGCCGGAGCCCCTCGCCAAGCCGTTGCACCGAATACGCATTGTGAGCACCATCAACAATAACCCAGGGCTGACGCTGCAGAACCTGGAGCCGCCCGGGCCAGTTCAGCCCGACCAGCCCGTTGGCGATGTCACCGGAAGACACCCTCGACCCCAGCTCCGTCAGCACCTCAACCGCGGCTATTGCCACCGCCGCATTCTCCAGCTGGTGCTCGCCGAGTAACGGGATATTCAAATCATATTCGCGGTGCTGCCCCTGTAAATGGAACGATTGCCCGTCCGGCGAAAATTCCGTGCGGTGCCAGCTCAGATTATCTACCCTGACCAGCCTGGCGCCACGCTCCCGGCAGACGCCGGCTATCACCGTCATTGCCTCCGGGAACTGCGGAGCGCAGACCACAGTAATCCCCGCCTTTATAATACCCGCCTTCTCGGTGGCGATCTGGCTCAGTGTATCCCCCAGCACATCGACGTGGTCATAGCTTATTGATGTGATGACCGCTACCTCCGGACTGACCACGTTGGTAGCATCAAGTCGCCCCCCCAGCCCCGTCTCCAGTACCTGATAATCGACTCCCGCTTCACGGAAACAGGTGAAAGCCAGCGCCGTTAATATCTCGAAGGTAGTGAGTTCGCCGTAGATACCATCACGGTTTACTGCCTCAACTTCAGGCTTTATTACCGCCGTCAGCCGGGCGAAGGTATCTTCAGCAATGGGGGTCCCGTCAACCTGTATCCGTTCGGTGAAACTGAGCAGGTGAGGGGAGGTATACAGTCCCACCCGGTAGCCAGCCCGGGTCAGTATGGCGGCAACCATCGCCGCCGTACTCCCTTTCCCCTTGGTACCGGCAATGTGGACTGACCGGGCAGTATCCTGGGGCTTGCCCAGCCTCTCCAATAATAGCTCGACACGCCGCAAATCAAAGACCACCGCCGAACGCGGCAGCCGTTCATAATCGGCAAAACGCAAAATATAGTCCAGAGCTGACTGGTAGTCCATTTATCTCACACCGGAAGCACTACCATATCTTACTCAATTCGGTCTCTTCTGGCAAAGTTTGAATAGAAAATACTTCCCCAATTAGCCAAAAAATACCAGCCAGCAACTGTAAAAACATCTTGACAAACACTATATATTGTGTTAGTTTATAAGTCCGATACCATATAAAGGGGAGCAGCATGAACTGTCCTTATTGTGGACATTATGATTCCAAGGTGATTGACTCTCGCACTATCAACGACGGCGTGCGGCGCCGTCGTCAGTGCTTGAAGTGCCATGCCCGCTTCACCACCCATGAGCGGGTACAGCCAGCCGGTCTGTTCATCATCAAAAAAGACCAGCGGCGCGAGGAGTTCAGCCGAAACAAGCTGCTCAGCGGAGTACTCAAAGCCTGTGAAAAACTTCCCCTGCCCAGCGGGGCGGTGGAGCGGCTGGTCGACGACATCGAGACCGACCTCTACCAGCTGGGCAAGATGGAGATACCGAGCCAGGTCATCGGTGATATGGTTATGGCCGGACTCAAGAAACTGGACCACGTGGCTTACATCCGCTTTGCCAGTGTGTATCGGGAATTTGCCGATATCACTGCCCTGAAACAGGAGGTGGATACCCTGATTAACGGCGAGGTCGGCATAACCCAATCCACCAGCCAGCTACCCCTGCTCCCCACCGAAGAACTGGCGGAACTGGTGAAAAGACGGCAGGTGACACGGAAATGAACACCTTACCGAGACGGCAAAATCAACCCCCGGTCCCGCTCAACCGCAACCAGATTGCCAAGGTAATCTTCGCGGCGGCGGAGTCCATGGGAATACCGGATAGAAGACTGATTGAGCGACTCACCACCCAGGTAATTGAACGACTGGAAAAGGAGCGCTCGCTACCGGCGAAACCATTACCCGGCATGGAGCATCTGGTACCGGAGCGCCGACAGTTCCGGCCCATGCCTACCGACGCCGAAATTGAAGCCATGGTGAAAGAAATCCTCGACTCCGAAAAACCGACAAAGAAAGGTACTGAAATGGAAACAGCCGCCAGATCCAAAAAGGAAGTTTACCCTGCCACCGGCATAAATCTTACCGAAAATGCCCGGCATGTCCTGGAGAGACGGTATCTCAAGAAGGATAAAACAGGGCAGGTTATTGAGACCCCGGAAGAAATGTTCCGTCGCGTCGCCAGGGCGATTGCCGCCGCGGAGCTCATATACGAGCCGGAGGCAGATATCCGGGCGAGGGAACAGGAATTCTACCAGCTGATGGCTAATCTGGAATTCCTGCCCAACTCCCCCACCCTGATGAATGCGGGCCGGGAGTTGGGACAGCTATCCGCCTGCTTTGTCCTGCCCGTGGATGATTCCATGGAGTCCATCTTTGACGCCGTCAAGTACACGGCGCTGATACACAAGAGCGGCGGCGGTACCGGTTTTTCCTTCTCCAGACTGAGACCGGAAAAAGACAGGGTAGGTTCCACCGGCGGAGTAGCCAGTGGCCCCGTCTCCTTCATCCGGGCATTTGATACCGCCACTGAAGTCATCAAACAGGGTGGTACCCGCCGCGGCGCCAACATGGGCATCCTTAATGTTGACCACCCCGATATCCTGAAGTTCATCACCTCCAAAGAGGACATGACTTCGCTAACCAACTTCAATATTTCGGTAGCCATAACCGCTGAATTTATGGAAGCGGTCAAGGCAGGCACCGACTACAACCTGATAAACCCGCATACCAGTGAGGTTGACGGCACGCTCAATGCCAGAGAAGTCTTCGACAAAATCGTTGACATGGCATGGAAAACCGGCGACCCGGGTATAGTCTTCATCGACCGCATCAATAGCGATAATCCCACCCCGCACCTGGGCAGGATTGAGAGCACCAACCCCTGCGGGGAACAGCCGCTGCTCCCCTATGAGTCCTGCAACCTCGGCTCAATCAACCTGACCAGGATGCTGAGGGAGACCAACGGTACGGTCGAGATTGACCATGACCGGCTGTCGCGAACGATACAATCCGCCGTCAGGTTCCTGGACAACGTGATTGAGGTTAACAAGTTCCCGCTAACCCAGATAGAGGAAATGACCAAAAGAACCAGAAAAATCGGGCTGGGAGTCATGGGCTTTGCCGATATACTGGTCAAGCTGGGCATTCCATACGACTCCGAAGAGGCGCTACAGGTTGGTGCCGATATTATGCGCTTTGTCAACGACGAGGCGATGAAAGCCTCGGTAGAATTAGCCGGAGAACGCGGCGTCTTCCCCGACTTTGCCGGGTGCATCTATGACGTCCCTGATGGCCCCAGAGTGCGTAATGCCTCGCGCACCACTATCGCCCCTACCGGCACCCTGAGCCTGATTGCCGGCTGCTCCAGCGGCATTGAGCCGCTCTTTGCCCTGAGCTATACCAAAAATATCCTTGATGGCGCCCGGCTGGTTGAGGCAAACCCGTACTTTGCTGAAGCGGCTCGCCAGGGTGGCTTCTACTCTGAGGAGCTGATGCAGGAACTGGCTGACGGCGCCCATCTCGATGAGATTGACGGCGTGCCCGATGAAACCAAACGGGTGTTTGTCACCGCCCATAAGATAACACCGGAGTGGCATGTACGCATGCAGGCCGCATTTCAGAGGTCTACCGACAACGCGGTATCCAAGACGGTCAACTTCCCACAGTCAGCCACCAGTGAGGACGTTGCCACAGTGTATAGGCGTGCCTACGAGGAAGGTTTGAAAGGGATAACCATCTACCGCGACCGGAGCCGTGATGCTCAGGTGCTGACCACCGGTCGACAGGAAAAGGAGAAAACGGAAACGCTCAGGCGCACCCCGCGGAAGCGGTCCAAGATAACCACCGGCATCACCGAGCGGGTCACCACCGGCTGCGGCTCACTTTACGTATCGGTCAATTCCGATGAGCAGGGCATCTGTGAAGTCTTCTCCACCCTGGGCAAAGCCGGCGGCTGCGCCTCCGCCCAGCTTGAAGCTACCTCCCGCCTCATCTCCCTGGCGCTGCGGTCAGGCGTGGATGTGGCGTCCATCGTCAAGCAGCTCCGCGGCATCCGCTGTCCCTCCCTCGCCTGGGAAGAAGGCAAGTCCATACTCTCCTGTGCCGACGCCATTGCCAGCGTCCTGGAAAAGCATACCACCGGCTATAACGGCAAGCCCAAGCCGGAAGACTACGGGCTGGCCAAGAACCTTGCCGGGCAGTGCCCGGAGTGCAGCAATATGCTCGTCTACCAGGAGGGCTGCTTCATCTGCCCGGCGTGCGGGTATACCAGGTGCTAGGGTCAAATAGAGAATAGGGAGTGCCGGAGAGAGAGGAGCGTGAGTACTCTTTTCTATGGTATCTATTCCCACCCGGGCCGACCTCGAGGCATCCACGGCTTACCCCGCAGGTCTATGCCCCCACCCCGCACCAAGGGTCAAAGATTAACTCCCGGGGAGTACCAGAGGGGCTTCGCCCCTCTTTATTTTTTTATCCCTCCCTCCTTGATAGGAGGGGGGGACACCGGGGGTAAGATAGATAAAAATACTCCTTTGACACCCTTTTATACCAATGCTATCATTATGGCATGGGAGCAGTCCGGCACGAGTGATGTGATGTGGTATGCCCAATAGTGAACTGTACCTGATTATTCTGGTTATCTGCCTGATACTTTCCGCCTTCTTCTCTGGCTCGGAAACCGCCTTCATTTCCGTTCAGCGTATCAAGCTCGAGCACCTGGTCAGTAACCGGGTAAAGGGCGCCCGACGGGTAGCCAGCATGCTGGAGCACCCGGAAAAGTTCCTCTCCAACGTCCTGCTGGGCAATACGCTGGTCAACACCGCCGCCGCGGCTATCGCCACGGCGCTGGCGGTCTCCTTCTGGGGCGAACGCGGCGTCCTCTTCGCCACCATCGGCATCACCGTTATCCTGCTGATATTCTGTGAAGCGTCCCCCAAGACCATCGCCACCCAGCACGCCGAGCGATTGTCCATCCTCTTCGCCCGCCCCCTGCAGTTCTTCTCCTGGCTGTTTACCCCCTTTATCTTCATCCTCAGTTGGATCGTCCTCGCCTTCACCAAAACCTTCGGCGGCTCCCCGGCTCCCCACTCCCTCGCCAGCCCCGAGGAAATCCGCACCATGATCTCCGTTGGCCACAAGGAGGGCACCGTCGAAGACGAGGAAGCCAAAATGCTCCACAAGGTCTTCGACTTCGGCGACCGCCCCGTCCGTGAGGTCATGGTCCCCAGAATGGAGGTTATCTCCATCGAGCAGGGTTCCCCCGTCACCGACTTCCTTAAACTCTATACCGGTTCCCCCCTCTCCCGCTTCCCCGTCTACCAGGAAAACATGGACAATGTTATCGGCATCCTCTCCGTCAAAGACGTGCTCATGGCTCTCGCCAGAGGCAACGCCGCCGAGTCCAATTCCATCGATGACCTCGTCCGCCCCGCCTACTTCGCCCCCGATTCCAAGCGCATCGATGAACTCTTTACCGAAATGCGCGACAATAACTACCGCATGTGCGTGGTGGTCGATGAATTCGGCGGTACCGCCGGCGTCGTCAGCCTCAGCCGCCTCGTCGAAGAAATTGTCGGCGAGTTCGGTGACGAACTGGCCGCCGCCGAAAAAGACTTCGAGATTATCAATGAATATACCTTCCAGATTGACGGCAGTATGCGTATCGAGGAAGTGAATGAAGAAATGGAGCTGACCCTGCCTGAGGGTGAAGACTATGAAACGGTGGCCGGCTTTATCCTCAGCCTCCTCGGCCACATCCCCAGGCAAAACGAGCAGTTGCGCTACAAGGGACTAAAAATCGTCATCACCGAAATGCGGGGACGTAAAATCGAGAAAATCCTGCTTACCAAGGAAAAACAGGCGGTCGCCGCCAGAAAAACCGGGCCGAAAAACCGGGGGAACAAGGCGGACCGTGAAGACTTAATCGATTAAGTGCCAGTGATGAACAGGAAAAGACAGAACATAACACAATCCCGGATTCCGGTAATAATAGGAATGAAAAAGGCATCCATAAATAGAGTGGTATTATATGGCTGAGAACCTGACCTTATACATAGTGCTACTGATTGCCTGTATTATTCTATCGGCGTTCTTCTGCAGCTCGGAAACCGCCTTTCTCTCGCTGCAACGGGTAAAACTGGAGCAACTCGTCAGCAACCGGGTAAAGGGCGCCCGGCATGTGGCCAGCATGCTGGAGCACCCGGAAAAGTTCCTCTCCAACGTACTGCTGGGCACCAATCTGGTCAATACCGCCGCCGCGGCTATCGCTACGGCGCTGGCGGTCTCCTTCTGGGGCGAACACGGCGTCCTCTTCGCCACCATCGGCATCACTGTTGTGTTGCTCATCTTTGCCGAAACTACCCCCAAGACATTCGCCACCCAGCACGCCGAGCGAATGTCCATCCTTTTCGCCCGCCCCCTGCAGTTCTTCTCCTGGCTGTTTACCCCCTTTATCTTCATCC
>CAYXWH010000039.1:0-6444 GCA_964468755.1 uncultured Dehalococcoidaceae bacterium | reverse complement strand
AAATGCGGGGACGTAAAATCGAGAAAATCCTGCTTACCAAGGAAAAACAGGCGGTTGCCGCCAGAAAAACCGATTCGAAAAACCGGAACCGGGCGGACAAGAAAGCAACACAGTAGAAGTGCATTCAGGTAACCGTGAGTACCCACCGGAAGCACAATTATTAATAATTTAGGACTGATAAAGATTATGCAGCGTTTACGTATTAGATTTGGTCGCGGTGAAGAGGTGAAATTCATCTCCCACCTGGATATAATACGCCTCTGGCAGCGGGCGTTTACCCGGGCCGGTATCATTCTGGCATATTCCGAGGGATTTAATCCCCACCCCCGAATATCCCTGGCAGCACCCCTGGCGCTGGGCGTTACCAGCGAATCCGAACTGATGGACATTTCCCTGGCGGAGTGGATCTCCCCCCACTCCTTTACCACTGCGGTCAGCCGGCAGCTGCCCACCGGCATCGGACTGCTCCAGGTATACCAGATACCGGCAATCATGCCGTCCCTGCAATCCCAGGTCCGCCACGCCGAGTATACCGTGGCAATAGCGACCTCCAGGGGGCAAGATGAGATAGCGGAAGCCATGGCTTCCCTGCTGGCACGGGAACACCTGCCGTGGCAGCACATGCGAGATACCGGGCCCCATCGCTATGACCTGCGGGCATTAATTGATGACCTCTGGCTCATAAAATGGCACGCCGGCTACTGTGAAATGGGAATGAGCCTTCGCTGCGACAGCACCGGCTCAGGAAGGCCGGAGCAGGTGACCGCCGCTCTGGATTTTGAGGACCATCCACAGTCGATACATCGCACCCGTCTCATCCTGAGGACGAGCTAGCCAATCGATTATGAAACAGGCAACCCTGGAACAACGCGTGCTTCGCTTCATCGAGGAACACAAGCTGCTGGCAAACGGGAAGGTGCTGCTCGTGGCTGTCTCCGGTGGGCCGGATTCGGTCTGCCTGCTCCACGTTCTGGAGAAACTCCGGGAGAAGCTCGGTCTAAACCTGCATGCCGCCCACCTCAACCACCAGCTCCGTGGCGCCGAGTCTGAAGCAGATGCCCGGTTTGTTGCCCAAATCACCGAACAGCTAGCTATCCCGGCGGCGATAGAGACACGTGATGTAGCCTCCTATCAGGCACAGCACCGCCTCTCACCGGAGGAAGCCGCCCGCGAGGTGCGCTATACCTTCCTCACCGAGGTCGCCACCGCCATTGGCGCCGACCGGGTTGCCGTGGGTCACACGGTTGATGACCATGTTGAAACCATACTGATGCACCTGGTCCGGGGCAGCGGAACCAGAGGTTTACGGGGACTCCAGCCGGTAAACCGGTGGCAGTTCGGCGGAAAAAAGCTTACCGTTATTCGACCGCTACTGGAGATAAGCCGGGAGGAGACCGCCGCCTACTGCCATCAGCACCGGCTTAAACCGCGACTCGACACCTCAAATCTGTCACTGTCACCGCTGAGAAACCGCATCCGCCATCAGCTCCTGCCATTACTGCAAAGCTACAATCCCCGGGTTATCCAAGCGCTGCTGCGGACCGGCCGGCTGGCTGAAGATGAGCTCGACTTTCTGGATATTGAGACCGGCAGGTTGTGGCATGAAGTGGTCGCCGAAGGAAACAACGCCATTATTTTTCACAAACAGAAATTAGGTCAATTAGAGCCGGCGCTTCAGCGCCACCTTCTCCGCGCCGGAATCGAGCAGCTTGCCGGTAATCTCAAGGACATTGAAGCCGGTCACATTGACGATCTCATCAATGCGCTCCCAAAACCGACCGGCAAAAGAATCAGCCTGCCGTATGGGCTGACCTTCGCCATTGAATACGATAGCTACCGGCTCGGCGTTTACCCGGCAGCGCGGTCTCCCTTCCCACCGCTGCAATCCGAGGTACCGCTCACCGTTCCCGGTCAGACTTCACTTCCCGGTGGGGAAATAACCGCGCTCATCACCGGGAAGGAAGAAACCAGTGAAAAAGGTGACGAATTTACCGCCTGCCTGGATTTCGACAGAGTGGGCTCCAGGCTCACGGTACGTCCCCGCCAATACGGCGACCGTTTTCAGCCGCAGGGCATGAGCCAGCCCAAGAAGCTCGGCGAATTCATGATCGATGCCAAAATCCCCCGCGCCTGGCGACCCAATATCCCCCTCATCTGTTCCCCCCATAACATCATATGGGTGATCGGCTGGCGTATTGATGAGCGCGCCAAGGTTACCGAAACTACGGAACAGGTGCTGCACCTGAAATTCAGCCGGCGATGACTCCCTACTCTTCCGGTTCAGCCGATTTCCGCCACCTCAGCCAGAGCGCCACTCCACTGACCACTACCGCCACCACGGCGACATATATCTCCAGCTGCACGATGTTCACCACTCCCGCGGTAATGAGAACGGCACTGTAGTTGATAAGACCGTGTAAGAAGGAGGCAATCAGATAGAATTGCCACCCCCAGCCTTTCGCCAGACCATAGCCCGCCAGCGAGGAAGCCCCGATGTGTAAGGCAACGACAAAGAACCGTTCCCAGAATGCAGCCAGCACCACCGGTCCGCCGGCTTGCACCGCTTCCCAGGTCCATCCGGCGGCAAAGATTTGATTGTGCGCCCACTGGGCTTCCAGGACACCAAAGCCCGCACCAACCACCGCTCCAATCATCAGCCCCAGTTTGGGAGCGATGTCCTTATGCTCGCGAGCCCACCAGATGACCATCGGCACCATCTTCGCCCCTTCCTGTACCAGCCCGCTGAGCAATATCTGGGGTATCCCGGTAAGCAGAATCCATTGCTGGAGGACTTCCTGGCTCCAGAAAGAGCCCAGTGCCCGCCCGACCAGTATCTGGAGGGGAAGTTGAATGAAGCTGGCGGCTGCCCAGGTGAAAAAGGCGCCGCCAACCAGAACCAGCCACAGCCAGTACCGCTTAAATAACGGCGGCCAGTAGCCAGCCAGCCAGATAGCGCCGAAGAGTATTGCCAACCCGATACCCCAGGCACTGGGATTGGCATAGAAGGAGTTAAAGAAGGAAACCATAAACTCGACCATGACAGCTCCTCATCAATGTAGTCACCCGGTATTCCCGATTATAGCACCCGCTTGAGCCGGGGATTGGGGGTTATTCCTGGAATTCTGCCTCGCTTGGCAATCGGTTTGCCATCAATTGCGTGCAGGTCAGCGGTAAAATCAATCGGCTTGGCACCACTGATGTAGCTGCCCACGCCAAAGCCGTCGACCGGAGCTCCACTCTCCAGGAAATAGCCAATACGCTCCGGGTCAAGACCACCGGTAACGAATATTTTCACGTGCTTGTAGCCGCTCAGGTCAAGCCTGGCCCTTACCTCTTTTACCAGGTCAGCGGTCACCCCCCCACGCTCGCCCGGCGTGTCGAGTCGCACACTGCTCAGCTTCTTTCCCAGTGCTTCCGCAACGCGGAGGCTCTCCTCGGCTTCGTCCTTGAAGGTATCAACCAGTGAAATCCGTGGCACCTCCGGCGGCATATGCTTATCAAAGGTCACCGTTGCCTTTACGGTATCCCCTATCACGATAATCAGGGCATGAGGCATGGTGCCCGATGGCTCTATCCCGGCCAGCCTGGCACCGGCGATACTGGAACAACCGGCACAGCCGCCAACGACCGCCGAGTAGTCCATCACCCCGGCTACTGCCGGGTGTACATGCCGCGCCCCGAAGGCGATAATAGGCACGTTACCAGCAGCCTCAACGCATTCCCGGGCAGCGGTAGCCCAGCCGCTACAATCAGCCAGAATACCACAGATAGCCGTCTCATACAGTCCGTAGCTCTGATATGGCGCGGTAATACGCAGCACCACTTCCTTCGGCTCCATCGCTTCGCCTTCACCAATAGCCCATACCTCACGGTTATCGTCAGGCAGGACTTCCGCCAGCAACGACTTTACCTCCCCGATGCCGCAGAGTATCCCTGCCCGACTGCCAAACACCTCCATGGTTGCCGCCGGGTTAAGCCCCTCAGCCTTCAGGATATCAATGGTGCGGGCGAAGTAGATATCGGCGGTCTCTCCCGACAGCACCTCGTCACCGGGTCTGAATTGGGTCGGCTTTATCCGGATTTCCCTGAACCTGGTCAGCCTGGCACCGAGTACCTTCTCCATGTGCTCCAGGGCATAGCGGTGCGCTTTTTCATCAAATGAAGCCACGCAGTCGACCGGTACCTCGACGAGATAATCACGGTTCCGGGCATTGGTCACCGTATGCAGCACACAGATGTCAGTGCATACCCCGCAGACAATTATTTTCGCCGGATTGAGTTCCCGCAGTTTCTGCTCAAGTGGTGTCCCGAAGAACGCGCTATACCGCCTCTTGGGTATTACTTCACCGGCATAGCCGGACAGTTCCGGGATTACCTCAGCCTCAACCGTACCGGCAATACAATGGGGCGGAAACATCTTGAACTCGAGGTCATCGGGGTCATGCTGGTCGCTGATAAAAAAGACCTGGGAACCCTGAGCCAGTTCCCGCTCCAGCAGTCCCTGGATATTGGGGATGATACGGCGGGCACGAGCACCACAGTACAGGGGGTGCCCTTCTTCAAGAAAGCCCCGGAGCATATCAATAACCAGAACCGCGTTAGCCACCCGATACCTCCTTACAGTCCAGATACTGCCTGACCTGTCGGGTCACCTTAATGGGGTACGAGGCATGTAGACGGTTAAAAATTGTCCCCTCAGGGGGTACTTTGCTGGTTACCCGGACTATCTGCTGCCTGGCTACCTTATTGCGTGAACCAGACTGTCGCTTGACCCAGGGTTCCATGTTTCCGGGAAAGTTTTGCTCACCAGTAGTCACCGTTACCGCATATATCCGTTGAAACAGCTCTTTCTCCTCAACCGGTAGCGAAGTAACTATCTCATCTAAACGGGCAATAATAGTATCAGTACTGGCTGCCATCACCTGCCTTACCCATTCTAATGTCTGAAGTGCCTGACGCCGGTAAATACCATGGCGATATTATGCTTGTCCGCGGCTTTTATCGAGTCCTCATCCCGTATCGAGCCGCCGGGCTGGATAATGGCGGTCACCCCGCCGGCCGCCGCCGCCTCGACCACGTCCGGGAAGGGGAACATGGCATCCGAGGCAAGTACGCTCCCTTTCGTCTTGTCGCCAGCCTTCTCTATGGCTATCCGGGCGCTGACAATGCGGCTGGGCTGTCCGGCTCCCATGCCCGCCAGCGTCTTCCCCTTGACCAGCACAATAGCGTTTGATTTGACGTGCTTGACCGCCCGCCAGGCGAAGAGCAAGCCCTGTACTTCTTCAGGAGTCGGTTCACGTTTGGTTACCGTTTTCAGATTGACCTCACCTTCGGGCAACGAGTCTGAGTCCTGCACCAGAAAGCCGCCTTTTACCCGGCGGATGTCCAGGTAGCCCGTGCCGTCCTGACCATAGCCCGGCGGCAGTTCTGCCACCAGAATACGCAAATCCTTCTTCTTTTTCAATAGCTCAAGCGCCTCCGGCTGGTACTCGGGGGCAATGACTATCTCATAGAACACCGACCGCATGGCTTCCGCCATGGCGGCAGTAACCGGGCGATTGGCAGCGACAATGCCGCCAAAGGCAGCCACCGAATCGCCGCTGAATGCCCGATTATACGCCTCGGCAATATCTTCATGACTGGCGAGACCGCAGGGGTTGGTATGCTTGATAACCGCCACCGTCGGTGCGGCAAAATCGGTCACCGCCCCCCAGGCGGCATCGGCATCCAGGATGTTATTGAAAGAAAGTTCCTTTCCCCAGAGCTGGCTTGCCCCGGTAATGCCGGTATTCTGCTTACCCGCCACCGACTGCTCGGCGTAGAACGCCGCCTGCTGATGGGGATTCTCCCCATAGCGCAGACCGAAGCGCTTCTTCATGGCAATGGTCACTACATCCGGAAGCTCCCTGGTGTCCTGGCGCAGGTACTGCGAGATGGCGGTGTCATAGACCGCCACGTGCTGGAACGCCTTTTGCGCCAGCCGTTGGCGCTCGTCGAGCTCCAGTTCGCCCTTCTGCAACTTCTCCAGGACCGACTGATAATCAGCCGGGTCGACCACCACAATGACACCGGGGAAATTCTTCGCCGCCGCCCGGATCATCGTCGGCCCGCCGATGTCAATGTTCTCCAGCGCCTCTCCCAGGGTAACCCCCTCTCTGGAGACTGTCTGGACAAAGGGGTAAAGGTTCACCGCCACCAGGTCGATAGTCTCGATGTTATTTCTGGCTAGTTCCTCCATGTGAGACGGCAGGTCACGCCGGGCAAGAATACCGCCATGGACCACCGGGTGCAGTGTTTTCACCCGGCCATCCAGAATTTCGGGAAACCCGGTAATCTCCGATACACCTCTCACCGGTACTTCGGCCTCGGCTAGCGCCTTTTTGGTACCGCCGGTGCTGAATATCTCAAAGCCAAGCTGGCTGAGACCCCGGGCGAAATCGGTTA
>CAYXWH010000038.1:0-18872 GCA_964468755.1 uncultured Dehalococcoidaceae bacterium | reverse complement strand
CAATCTGGGTGCCATGGCGGCGCAGGGCACTTCGGGGCTGGTCAGAACCGTCCCACCCGGCATGGAGCCAAGCAGTGCCTGCGCGTGTATGTCGGTGCTGGGGTATGACCCGAAGGTCTACTATAAGGGGCGGGCGGGAATTGAAGCCAGGAGCATGGGCGTTCCCGTTGGTGATGGGGAGGTGGTGTTCCGCTGCAACCTGGTAACGGTCCGGGACGGCAAGATGTGGGATCACAGCGCCGGCCATATCAGCAATGAAGAGGCTGAGCCGATTATCGCGGCGCTGAACGAGCGGCTCGGCAATAAAGATATTCACTTTCATCCCGGAGTGAGCTACCGTCACCTCTGCAAGTTTACCGGACATGAGGATACGCTGCGCGCGGTCTGTACCCCGCCGCATGATATTCCCGGGAAGCCCGTGGCTGATTTCCTGCCAAGGGGGAAGGGCAGTGACTTCTTACGCGACCTCATGGCGCGTTCCGAAGCAGTGCTGGCTGACCACCCGGTAAACGGAGCCC
This sequence comes from uncultured Dehalococcoidaceae bacterium, assembly GCA_964468755.1. Lineage (GTDB taxonomy): Bacteria > Chloroflexota > Dehalococcoidia > Dehalococcoidales > RBG-16-60-22 > CAYXWH01. Next base: position 18,354 of record CAYXWH010000038.1, on the reverse strand, counting down.
GGAGGGCGCGCGGCGAGGCACCGGCTACCACCATCTGGCTCTTCTGGGGGACGGGCAGGGTGCCCGATATGCCGCCGTTCCGGGATGTGTACGGTCTCACCGCGGCGGTGACCTCCGGCGTTGACCTGCTCCGCGGTCTGGCCAGGATGATGGACATGGAGGTCCTGGATATCGCTGGCGTCACCGATGGGCCCGACAACGATTACCGGGCTCAGGCTGAGGGTGCCCTGGCGGCGCTGCGGAGAAATGACTTGGTAGCCGTCCATATTGAGGCGCCCGATGAAGCGGCGCACGCCGGTTCTATCGATGAGAAGGTGGCTACCATTGAACGGATAGATGAAGAAGTGGTGAGCAGGCTGCGCTCGTGGAATGAGGGTACGCTAAGAGTGCTGGTTTTGCCGGACCACCCCACCCCGATTGCCACCCGTACCCACAGCGGGGAGCCGGTGCCGTTCCTGCTCTGGGGTCCGGGATTTGAAGCCAATGGTGCCTGCAGGTTCACCGAGGCTGAGGCAGCCGGTACTGGCGTTTTCATAGATGAAGGGTATACAATTATGGAAAGGCTGATAACAGTTAGCTGAGGAGCACAAATCACATGGCGTTAATCGTGCAGAAATATGGCGGCTCATCGGTAGGCGATGCCGGGCGGATAAGGAACGTCGCCCGGCGGATTGCCCGGACGAAGGACGAAGGCAATCAGGTAGTGGTGGTGGTCTCGGCGATGGGGGATACTACCGATGACCTGGTTAAGCTGGCGTACCAGATTTCCGAGCACCCGGACAGACGGGAGCTTGATGTCCTGCTCTCTACCGGGGAGGTTGTTTCCAGCACCTTGCTGACCATGGCACTGCATAGCATGGGGTATCCGGCAATCAGCCTGACCGGAGCCCAGGCCGGAATACATACCGATACCGCTTACAGCCGGGCACGCATTCTCAAGGTGGACGCGAAGCGGGTAGCCGGGGAACTGGAAAAGGGCAACATCGTCATTGTTGCCGGGTTCCAGGGAATTACCGAGCAAATGGATGTCACCACGCTGGGGCGGGGTGGCTCGGATACCACGGCGGTAGCGCTGGCGGCCAGTCTCGGTGGCGGGGAATGCCAGATATTTACCGATGTTGAGGGGGTGTATACCGCTGACCCCAGGCTCGTTCCCGGGGCGCTAAAGCTTGCCGAGATTGGTTATGAGGAGATGCTGGAGCTGGCCAGCTATGGCGCCAGGGTAATGCATTCCCGGGCGGTTGAACTGGGGGAACTGTTCAATATTCCTATTCTGGTGGCTTCCAGCTTGACGGACAGCCCCGGTACATTAATTCACGGAGAGGTGGCTATGGAAGTACGCAATAAGGTAAGAAGTGTCGCTCATGATTTTGATGTAGCCAAGATAACCATAGTGGGGGTGCCTGACCATCCCGGTATCGCCGCGTCGATTTTTATACCGCTGGCTGAAGCCGGTATCAGTGTGGATACCATTGTGCAGAATGCCAGCATCGATCATATCACCGATTTGACCTTTACCGTGGCTAAGAGCCAGCTGGAAGAGGCTATGGCGGTGATAGCGCCGATTGCCGGGTCGATTGGCGCCAGGGATTACGTCAGCACCGCTCATCTGGGCAAGGTGAGCATCATCGGTACCGGTATGCAGAATACACCCGGTTTCGCTGCCAGAATGTTCCGGGCTCTCAGTGAAGCCGGGGTAAATATCCAGCTCATTACCACCTCCGATATCAGGATAACCTGTATCATCGATGAGGATAAGGTAACCGGTGCCGTCCGGGCCCTGCACCGCGCCTTTGAGCTGGAAGTAAAGTAATTGATTGACGGTTGGGCTGCTTAAACCGCCACCACTTCCTTGACTTCGGGAATTTCCTGTTTCATGATTCTTTCAATACCCATTTTCAAAGTCATGGTGGACATGGGGCAGCCGGCGCAGGCACCGGTAAGTTTTACCTTTACCGTGCCATCGCTTACTTCAACCAGTTCAACACTGCCGCCGTCACGCTCCAGGCTGGGTCTTATCTTGCTTAGTATTGCTTCCACTTTTTCCTGCATTGCTTTATCTCCTCGGAAATATAAAAAAATGCTCTATTAAAATTCTAATTGGCGCCTCCATAAATTGTCAAATGGTGCCTGTTTTGAGACTTTGGTCACTTGTGAGACTTTTCCAGTTAAGGTAGAATATATAGTTAAGCTTGATATGGAGAAGGTAATGCCGATTGAAGAGGAGAGATTAGCCAGATTAAAGCAGCAGCGCAGTCAGGAAGCAATCGGCCTGGCGATGAAGGGACGCTGGCAGGAAGCGGTAGAGGTCAACAAGAGTATAATCGAGCTCTTCCCCGATGACGTTGATGCCTATAATCGTCTGGGCAGGGCCTATATGGAACTGGGCGAGTATGCTCAGTCGCGGGAGTCTTACCGCCAGACAGTGGAACTTGACCCGTATAATGCCATTGCCCGAAAGAACCTGCGGCGTTTGCGCCATCTCAAAGATGCCACCAGTACCGTGGTCGACTCCGAGGGTGTGGAGCCGCATCATTTCATTGAGGAAATCGGAAAAGCCGGGGTGGCCAGTATCTACGAACTGGGCGCCAAGGAAGTGTTGGCGCGAACGGTAGCCGGAGATAAGCTGCGTCTGAATATAGATGGGCCAAATCTGGTGGCGGAGAATAGCTGGGGAGAGTACCTTGGCAAAGTAGAACTGCGGTATGCCACACGATTAATCCGCCTGATGGTGGGCGGTAACCGCTATACCGCCGCGGTGGTGAGTGTATCCGAGGACGCTATCAGCATTATTATCCGGGAAGTGTATCAGGACCCGAGTCAGGCGGGAAGGCTTTCTTTCCCGCCGAAGGGACTGGAGGAAGTACGCCCGTATGTCAGCGACCGTGTTTTAAAGGTGGAAGAGTATGAGGAGGAAGAGGAGTCTGGATATACCATAGTGGGTGGCGAGGAAGTGGAGGTGTTGCCGGAAGAGACTGGCGAGAGTGATAATGATTTTGAAAGTGAAGAGGACTAGGAGGTCAACTGGATATGGTTTTAGGCACGGTAAAGCCGGTCAATATCGAAGACGAAATGAGGAGTTCGTATCTTGATTATGCGATGAGCGTCATCGTTTCCCGGGCTCTTCCTGATGTACGGGACGGACTGAAACCGGTACACCGGCGCATCCTGTATGCCATGAATGATATGGGGCTGCGGCCCACCGGTCCCCACCGCAAGAGTGCCCGTATCGTTGGTGAGGTGCTGGGTAAATACCACCCTCATGGAGACACCTCGGTCTATGACGCCATGGTGCGCATGGCACAGGATTTCTCAATGCGCTATCCGCTGGTCGATGGGCAGGGTAACTTTGGCAGTATGGATAATGACCCTCCGGCGGCAATGCGTTACACCGAGGCCCGTCTCGCCCGGATCGCCGAGTTGATGCTGACTGATATCGAGAAAAACACTGTCGACTTAATGCCTAACTTTGATGACAGTCTGACCGAGCCCCGGGTGCTTCCCACCCGCCTGCCTGGCTTGCTGCTTAACGGCAGCGCCGGCATTGCGGTGGGGATGGCGACCAATATACCTCCCCATAATCTCAACGAGCTTTGCGGTGCCATTTCCCACCTGATTGAAAACCCCGAAGCAACTGTCGATGAGCTTATCAAGATTGTCAAAGGGCCTGATTTCCCCACTGCCGGCATTATTCTGGGGCATGACGGCATCAGGAATGCCTATGCAACCGGGCATGGCAAGATAATTGTCCGTGCCCGGGCACTGGTTACCACGGCTCAGGGGACCGGGCGGCGCCAGATAGTTGTCACCGAGCTTCCCTACCAGACGAATAAGGCAGCCCTGATTGAGAACATCGCGGAGCTGGTCAAGAACAAGAAGGTTGAAGGCATCAGCGAGCTGCGCGATGAATCAGACCGGCAGGGTATGCGTCTGGTCATTGAACTGAAAAAGGAAGCCCAGGCGGAGAAGATACTAAACAACCTGTACAAGCACACCGCGCTGCAGTCGGCTTTCTTCGCGAACATGCTGGCACTGGTTGACGGCCAGCCCAGGATAATCAGTCTGAAAGAGGCTCTCAATCAGTTTATCGAGTTTCGCCGGGAGGTGGTCACCCGGCGCTCCAAGTTTGAGCTGAAAGAAGCCAAAGCGAGGGCCCATATTCTTGAAGGGCTCAGAACCGCGCTGGATGCCATCGATAAGGTGATTGCTACCATCCGGCAGTCAGAGACCGCCGAGGTAGCCCGGAAGAACCTCATGGCGAATTTCGGTTTAAGCCAGATTCAGGCGCAGGCTATCCTGGACATGCCACTCCGGCGTCTTGCCAATCTGGAGCGGAAAAAGATACTGGATGAGTATGCCGAACTGGTGAAGACGATTGCTTATCTGGAAGACCTGCTGGGTAATCCGCGGCGACTGATGCTGTTGATTAAGAAGGAAATTGAAGAAGTACAATCAAATTACGGTGATGAGCGCCGTACCGAGATAATGGAGCAGGGAGTGCTGGACTTCAGCGAAGAAGACCTTATCCCCCATCAGCGGGTAGTGCTGACATTAAGCCAGAGGGGATTTATCAAGAGGTTGCCCTCCCGCATGTACACGCCACAGCACCGGGGCGGCAAAGGCATAATCGGCCATGTCACCCGGGAGGCTGATGCGGTGCGGCTGTTAACGGTGGCGGATACCCACGATAACCTGTTTTTCTTTACCAACCGCGGCAAGGTCTATAGTCTCAAGTGTTACGAGATTCCCGCGGGCAGCACGCGGACGGCTAAAGGAATTGCGGTTATTAACCTCTTCCCCGTTGCTGAGAAGGAGCGGGTTACCGCCATGGTTGCCACCCCTGACTTTATGCCGGATACCTTTATGGTAATGGCTACCCGCCAGGGAGAAATCAAGAAGACGTCACTGGAGCACTATACTGCAGTGAGGAGCACTGGCATTATTACCATGGACATGGAGCCGGGTGATGAGCTGGTTTCGGTATGTCTGGCTACGGATAAAGATGATGTCGTTCTGGCAACGCGCCAGGGGCAGTCAATCCGTTTCAGTGTTTCCAGCCTGCGTTCCAGCTCCAGGACGAGTGGCGGAGTGCGTGCCATCCGGCTCGCCAAGGGTGACTTTGTCATTGGTATGGATAGGGCAGACCCTGATGCCTACCTGCTGATAGTGACGGAAGGTGGCTACGGGAAAATCACCCCGATGAATGATTATCCCCGGCAGCACCGGGGTGGCAGCGGGGTACGGACATTCAAGATAGTGGACAAGTCGGGCATGGTGGCGGCCAGCAAAGGGGTACGCTTGACCGAACAGGTCATGATAATCTCTGCTGAAGGAATAGTGACTCGCACCCCGGTCAAGGAAAAAGACCCGAGGCAGGGTATTACCATGATGGGGCGGGGTACCCAGGGGGTGAGGTTGATGCGGCTCGACTCCAAGGATAAATTGGTGGCGATCGCTTCCTTTGACTAGTCTGGCTTCTTTCCCCAGTGTTTCTGCGCGCATTCCGGCTGCCAGCGCTGCATACCACAGGCATTGCAGTCATGGTAACGGCAGTCAGGGGTCTCTTGGCTGCTAACGGCCCGCTGATATTCCTGTTTCAGGAAGGACACGGTTACTCCGGTGTCAATGTGGGACCAGGGCAGTACCTCGTCCAGTGAACGCTGGCGCCGGGCATAGAAGCCGGGTTCCAGTCCGGTCGAAGCAAACGCAGTCAGCCAGTTATCGTAATTGAACCGTTCTGTCCAGGCATCAAAGGTCGAGCCCAGCTTCCAGGCATTGTAGATGACCCTTCCCAACCGCCTGTCGCCCCGGGAAAGCGCTGCTTCCAGCAGGCTAACCCGCGGGTCATTCCAGGAGAGCTTGGTCCCTTTCCGCTGCAGTCCTGATTTTAAAATGGCATGTTTGGCATTGAGTTGCGGCTCTTCTTCCTGGGCTACCCATTGAAAGGGCGTATGTGGTTTCGGCACGAAGGTGGCGATACTGACCCTCAGCTGGGGCTTCCTCCCCCCCGCCTGTTTACCGGTAGAACGGACCCGGTTAACCAGATGGACGATTTCTTCAACATCCTCGATGGTTTCCGTGGGCAGGCCCACCATGAAGTAGAGCTTGAGACCGTTCCAGCCGCGACTGAAGGCGGTGGTTGCTGTGTCCATGAGGTTTGCCTCGGTGACATCTTTGTTGATGACCTGGCGGAGACGCTCACTGCCTGCCTCCGGGGCAAAGGTGAGGCCGGTCTTGCTTCGGGAAGGCAGGGAGCCCAGCAGTCTCACCGAAGCAGCATCCACGCGGAGGCTGGGCAGTGACAGGGCTATGCGGGGATACCGGTGTGCCAGTCGGCCAACCAGTTCGTCGATGCCATAATAATCGCTGGTATTCAGCGAGAGCAGCGAGATTTCATCATAGCCGCAATTGGTAATAATTTCTCCGGCGGCCTGAATAACCTCATCGTGGGGTCGCTCCCGCACCGGACGGTAAATCATCCCTGCCTGGCAAAAACGGCAGCCGCAGCTACAGCCGCGCTGGACCTCAATTGCCCCCCGGTCATGAATGGTTTCAATATAGGGCACTACCGGTCTGACCGCGGGTGCCGGGAGTCTGGTTATCATCCGGCGCCGGATAACGGGTGGTGCTTCCGCCGTGGTTGGGGTAATGCTGTTGACGGTACCTTCCGGCTGGTACCGGACGTGGTAAAGGCTGGGCACGTATATGCCGGCGATGGCAGCCATCTGCGCCAGTAGCTTTCTTTTAAGGGCCGGTTTGCCGGAATGCTTCCAGTCCCGGAACCTGTCCATGAACTCAAGCAATACCTCTTCGCCATCGCCAAGGACAAAGAGGTCTATGAAGTCAGCCATTGGCTCCGGGTTTAAACAGCAGGAGCCGCCGGCGATGATGAGCGGGTGGGATTCATCACGCTCTGCGGAGAGGGCCGGTATTCCAGCCAGGTCAAGCATGTTCAGCACATTGGTATAGGTAAGTTCATAGCCCAGTGAAAAGCCAATGATGTCAAAATCCGAAAGGCGGTGTTTGGTCTCCAGGCTGGACAGGGGGATGCCCCGGGAGCGCATGATGGCTTCCATATCTATCCACGGGGCATAGACTCTCTCGGCGAGGACATCGGGCTGGCTGTTGAGCAGTTCGTAGAGGATGGGTATGGCGATGTTAGACATGCCGATTTCATATATATCGGGGTAACTGACGGCAACCTTGATGCTCGTCGTGCCCCAGTCTTTGATAATGCTATTCCATTCACCGCCGGTATAGCGGGCCGGCCTGGTCACCTGTTGCAGTATGCTGTTATCGTTCAGATCGCTCCTCCCGGGGTATCTGGTTTCGCCGTTCAATGGGGTCTATTGAATTATATAATAAAAGGGACTGGGGGTGCAGAAAGGCACCCCCAGTCTGAATATACGTGACCGATTGGTCTGATTACACCTCGCGGAAATCACCCTCTACCGTTTCATCGCCGCCGCCTTCTCCCCCGGGAGGCGGTTGTTCGCCTGGCGGTGGTGGCGGCTGCTGCTGTTGCTGCTGCTGCTGCTGGTACACTGCCGTGCCAATCTTTTGCATAGCCTCGTTGAGCTCCTGGGTGGTGCGCTTTATTGCCTCAACATCGTTGCCCTGGAGCGCGGACTTCACCGCGGCTATCTTGGTCTCTGCCTCCTGGTTCATTTCCGACGGTATTTTATCCTTGTTGTCACGGAGGGTCTTTTCCGCGGTATAAGCCAGGGTATCCGCCATGTTCTTGGCTTCTATCTCCTCGCGGCGCTTGGCGTCCTCGGTAGCGTGCATTTCCGCCTCTGTTTGCATGCGGCCTACTTCTTCCTTGGAAAGCCCGCTGGAGGCGGTAATGGTGATTTTCTGCTCTCGTCCGGTGCCTTTGTCCTGTGCCCGGACATTGAGAATGCCGTTGGCGTCAATATCAAAGGTAACTTCAATCTGGGGTAAGCCCCGTGGTGCCGGCAGGATGCCATCCAGCATGAACCTGCCCAGGGTGCGGTTGTCGGCAGCCATCGGTCGTTCCCCCTGCAGGACATGGATTTCCACGCTCGGCTGGTTATCGGCGGCGGTGCTGAAAATCTGACTCTTGGCGGTGGGGATGGTGGTGTTGCGCGGGATGAGCGGCGTTGCCACCCCACCGAGGGTCTCAATACCCAGGGTGAGCGGGGTTACATCAAGCAGCAGGACGTCCTTGACATCGCCCTTGAGCACGCCGGCCTGAATCGCGGCGCCGATAGCCACCACTTCATCGGGGTTGACCCCCTTGTTAGGCTCTTTACCAAAGAATTGCTTTACTTTCTCCTGAACCAGGGGCATTCTGGTCTGTCCACCGACCAGGATCACCTCGTCAATCTGGGCGGCTGTTTTTTCGGCGTCGGTCAATGCCTGTTGGCAGGGTCCGATGGTTTTCTCCACCAGTTCCATCACCAGCTGCTCCAGCTTGGAGCGGGTAAGGGTGATCGCCAGGTGCTTGGGGCCACTGGCATCAGCGGTAACAAAGGGCAGGTTGACCTCGGTCTGCATTACCGATGAAAGCTCAACCTTTGCCTTTTCGGCGGCTTCCTTCAGCCGCTGCAGCGCCATCTTGTCCTTTCTCAGGTCAATACCCTGCTCCCGTTTGAATTCATCACAGAGCCAGTCGATAACCCTCTGGTCAAAGTCATCGCCGCCGAGGTGGGTATCACCATTGGTTGACTTGACCTGGAAGGTACCCTCGCCGAGTTCCAGGACGGAGATATCAAAGGTGCCGCCACCGAGGTCATAGACAGCGATGGTCTCGTCGATTTTCTTATCAAGTCCGTAGGCAAGAGAGGCGGCCGTGGGCTCGTTCACGATGCGTAGTACCTCCAGGCCGGCGATTTTTCCGGAATCTTTGGTCGCCTGCCGCTGGCTGTCGTTGAAGTACGCCGGCACGGTAATGACCGCTTCGGTAACCGTCTCCCCGAGGTAGGCTTCAGCATCTGCCTTGAGCTTTTGCAGAATCATCGCCGAAATTTCCGGCGGGCTGTAGTCCTTGCCGCCCATTGAAACCCAGGCGTCACCGTTAGGGGAGTTAACTATTTTGAAGGAAAGCAGGTTGCGGTCGTATTCCGCGCTGGGCTCGTCGAATTTTCTCCCCATCAGGCGTTTGATGCTGAAGACGGTGTTATCCGAGTTGGTTACCGCCTGGCGTTTGGCTACCTGACCGACCAGGCGTTCGCCACCTTTACTTACGGCTACCATTGACGGGGTGGTGCGGCCACCTTCGGCATTGGGAATAATTATCGGTTCTCCCCCCTCCATTACCGCCACCGCCGAATTGGTTGTGCCTAAATCAATGCCGATTACTTTCGCCATTGCTATTCCTCCTTTTCTTCTTCTGTTTCTCCGTTGCCAACTACCACCTTGGTTGGGCGGAGTAGTCGGTCATGTAACAGGTAGCCCTTCTGAAATTCATCGATAACCATCCCATCGGTGCCTTTATCCTGCCGTATCGCTTCGTGGAAGTTGGGGTCAAAGGGCTCTCCAATGGCTTTAATCGGTTTGACTCCCTGCGTCTCCAGGGTTGACTTGAGCTTGCGTTCAATGAGCCGGATGCCCTCCGCCCAGTCGAGTCCGGTATATTCGTCCGGAATAGAGTCAAGCGCCCTTTCCAGGTCGTCAATAACCGGCAGGATACTCAATATGAGGTTTGAGTTGGCAAACTGGTACAATTCATTTCTTTCCTGCTCCATGCGCCGTTTATAGTTAACGAAGTCTGCCTGGGCTCGCTGCCAGTTAGCCAGGTGGTCTTCCGCCCTGGCTGTTTCTTCAGCGAGCTGCTGCTTGAGTGCCTCCACGTCTTCACTCGTCGCAGCTTCTGTGTTCACTTCATTTTCGGGAGTTTCTTTCTGCTGTCGTTTCGTCATCACTGATTCCCTGTATCTCTTTTAATGGTGATTTCTTTGCCATAGAGTCCCGCCACCAGCCCGCTCAGAATCATGGAGAGATAATCGACGGTAGGTATGGTCTGAGAGTAGGGCATACGGGTGGGACCGACTACCCCGATGGTGCCTACGGCTTCATGGGGTAAGCCATACTGGCTGATAACCACGCTGTAGCCCTGAATAGCCTCGGCTTTATTTTCCTTGCCGATAATCACATGAATTGAGTGCCGGGCTATCTCATCAGGGATAATTGCCTTCAGCAGGCTCTTCTGTTCTACCAGCTCCATGAGCTCCTGCATTCGTTCGCTGTGAGCAAACTCAGGCTGGTTCAGCATGAAGTGCATCCCGTCCAGGTAAGGTTCTTCATATTCCTGTTCGTCTTCAGCCTGCATCATCTCTATCAGATAATCGGCTATCTGCTGTTCCGGGGGAGACATCTGGATTTCGGTTATTTTATTCTTAATTTGGTGCCGGTTCAGGCTGGGAAAAGCCTCATTCAGTTTATTGCTGATGGCGGTAAGGCTTGGTTGATGCAGCGCTTCGTCGAAGGTGATGAGCCGTTGTTTTACCTTGGCACCGTGAATCACGAGCACAATCAGTGCCGTGGTCTCCTGGAGGGAGACCACCTCCACGTGCTTGAATTTACAGTCGGGCGTCTTGGGCATGGTGACGATGGCGATGTTTCTCACCAGCCGGGCTAACAGCGTTGCCGTCAAGCCCAGCCACTGCTCGGTTTCCTTTTCCACCTGATGAAAGAGGTGGCTTATCAGGCGCTGCTCAGTTAATGCCAGCCTCATATCCTTAAGTGATTCCACATAAGCGCGATAGCCCTTGTCCGAGGGCACGCTGCCGGCAGAGGTGTGGGGGCGAGTAACGTACCCCTGCTGCTCCAGAAGCGCCATCTCATTGCGAATGGTAGCCGAGCTGATTCCGCCCATTACCGGGTCATCGGCAATAACCTGCGACGGCACCGGTGTTGCCTGGTCAATATAGCGGGTTACAATTAATTTTAATATGTCTTCTGCTCTTGAGGTCAACATGGCTGACTCCATTTAGCAGTCTAGGGCTTAGACTGCTAATCACTATCCAATGTAGCATGTTCAGCGTTTTTTGTCAAGCTGAGCGGCTGGTTTATTTGCCTTGTTTGGTCCGGCCCTTCCTTGACCTGTATGGCATCTCCATGCTATATTTTGAGTGTGGAAATTACCTGGCTAGGTCATTCATGCTTCCGGATTAAAGGAAGTCAGGCTACTGTTATTACCGACCCTTTCCCCCCGGACCTGGGGTATTCACTGGGAAAGCCTTCGGCACGCGTGGTCACCGTAAGCCATCAACACCCGTCGCATTCCTATGTTACCGGTGTCAGTGGTGTACAGCGGGTGGTGGAAGGCCCCGGTGAGTATGAAATAGGCGGAGTCCTGATTATTGGCATTTCTACCTTCCACGATAATGAGCGGGGCAGCAAGCGGGGTAAGAACACGGTGTACCTGATAGAAGTGGATGGCATATCGATTTGTCACCTCGGTGACCTGGGGCACGTGCTTACCACCGACCAGATTGAGGAAATTGATGTTGTGGATGTGCTGCTGCTCCCGGTGGGTGGCCAGTCAACACTGAACGCGGCGATGGCTGCCGAGGTTGTTCGCCAGCTTGAGCCAAAAGCGGTTGTTCCCATGCACTACAAGACGCCGGCACTGTCCCGGGAACTGGATCCGGTGGATAAATTTCTCAAGGAAATGGGCGCCGAGGGTATCAAGTCCCAGCCCAAGCTATCCGTCACCAGGTCAAACCTGCCGATCAGCACCCAGGTATTTTTACTCGAGTACTAGCACCCGCTGACCAGTGGGGTCGATTTTATCCATTTTTCCATTTAACTGACGGGGAACGTTGCCTATGGCGGCAGGGTTAAGTATTTAATGTGGCTAAAGCCGCCTGAGTGTCAGCACCAGTATTAGCATTATAGCCAGCGTCAGTATAATGGTCAGGAGCAGGGCGCCGATAACGTAGACTGTCCAGGTAGGGATGACCGGCACCTGTGGTGGAGCGGTTACTTGCGGTGGTGGAGGTATCGGCGCGGGCGGGGTCAGCTTTGTCGGCACGCCGGGCGCAGGTATTGGTACTATCCTGGTAACTGATGGGGCGGGGCTCGGTGAGGGTGCTTCCGGTGCCGGTAGTGACGGTGCGGACTCGGTGGTAAAGGCAGCCACGGAACTCCAGTCGCCGTGGGTGGTGGCGCTGATGGCTCTGATCTTCCAGTAGTATGTGGTCTCATAGTCCAGCGTCACGTCGCATTGCCAGGCGGTGGTGGACAGCGCATAAGGCGCCAGCTTGGTAATGGAAGGGCTGGTGAAGTCAGCATCTCTGGCTACCATCAGTTCGTAAGCATCGGCTCCGGTTACGGCGGCCCACTGGAATATCGGTCGTACCGGCGCATTCTCAGCACCGGCTTCAGGGCTCTCCGGCTTGAGAGGGACCACCTGGCTGTCGAGGCCGGTGGTAAATGACCACCTGGCTGACCACGGGCTTGATACCGGTGCCGACGTTCTTACCCGCCAGTAGTAAGTGGTGGCTGGCTCGAGTGCCGGCAGGTGAACGGAACTGGCACGGGTGGTGCCCTCGAATCCACCGGGGACTGCGGAGAAGTCAGTATCATAATCAAGCTGCCATTGATAACTGGTAGCGCCGCGCAGCGGTTTCCATTCGAGGGAAACATTCTGTATGGCATGGTTGGTCAGAACCCCGATGCCTGACGCCTGGCCAGCCGGTGAACTGAGCAGGACCGGGGTGTCCAGGCTGTCAGTAAAAGTCATCAGTTTGACATTGGCGGTGTCAATGGACCAGAGCCGGTTATCCTGTTGCCACAGGCCGCTCAGCGTGGCTCCATCAGAGAGGCCACGGGTTACCGTTTCGAATGTCGGGCTCAGTGGGAAAGTGGGGTCAAAGCAACGCTCCATGCCGCCGTCAGCCCTGGTGTTACTGGCGTAGAATGTCCCGGTGGAAGATACTCGAATCTGACTCAACATACTACCGTCGGGCAGGGTGCCGTCAATATTTTCCCAATCAGTGCTGGAGCCGATGACAAAGCGGTACAGACCGTAATCAGCGGTGCTGCTGGCAGCATAGACCGTCTGTTTGCCGGTGAAGTTGGGGTCGAAGGCAACGGTTACCAGTCCGGTGAGTGGCGGGGTAGCTGCGTCAGCCGGCAGCGGCTGGAAGGAGATACCATCATCGGTGGAATAGTATATCCCTCCGTTGGTGTTGCCGACTAACAGGGTTTTGTCCTGCTGATAATCGGGGGAAAGGGCTATGGAGTGGAGCGACTGGTTACCTGCCCAGGCGCCGGTGGAGTAGGATGTCCCGCTGTTGCAGGTACGGTAGACCCGCCCGTTACTGCCGTCAAAGCTGCCCAGGAACAGGGTGGTGTCATTGGCTATCGCCCAGGTGTCAATAGTGATCGGGTTTCCGGTGGCGGGGTCGAGGGCAAAGCGTCCGGTGAACGTTTCCCCGTTGTCCGGTGATTTCCACACGGTGGTAATACCATTACTGCTACCGGCCAGGTACACCACCTGACTGCCGGTGCCATACTCTGGGGAAAGCGCCACCAGTGCCAGGCTGTCCACGGTAGCCGGACTGCCGGAGAGTATTCTCGCCCACGTGGTGCCACCGTCGAGGCTTCGCCACAGGCTGTGGTTGCTGCTGCCAAAAGTCAGCATAAACAGCATGGTTTCCTGGTTGAGCGCGGGGGAGGGGGACAAGTCAACGATAGTGCTGATAGCGGTGTCAATCAGTCCAATCTGGTGCCAGGTGTTCGCCTTATCGTGGCTTATGGAAAAGGCGCTGTCACTGCCGCTGGTGCCGGCGTAGGCGGTTCCACCGCTGGCAAAGTCTGGCGCCAGCAGCACGAAGGTCTGTGACCCTCCCGTTGGCTCGCGGCGACTCCTCATCCAGGTCATGCCGCCGTCAGCGCTGAAATAGGTCAGGGCACTGCTGGCGGCTCCGGCCAGAATAGTGGCGTGGGTACTATCACCGGTAACCGCCAGCCCGGTGACATCGGTATTGCTCTGTCCGTCGGCATAGCCGATATTCAGGTCAGTGGCTACCGAGGCGGCTGGACCGGTGACACAATTTATTCGGTAAACATCGCCGTTGCCGGAACCGGTGTCGATGGCTACATAGTGCATTTGGGTTCCTTGGGCACCACTGGCGTTATAGTTTGCGGGGAAGGCTATCGCTGCCGAGTCCGCCACCGCTACCGGCGCCGGTGTCGCCGCATTATCCCGGTTCAGCCGGGCGGTACCGGTGGTGGCACCCCACCCGCTACTGCCGACTTGGTAGGTGATGAGGGTATCGGTCTCATCGGTAACCACGGCGGCAAGCTGGCGGTCAACGGGATAGTTCGGGGAGAAAGCCACCGCGTACACATCGTAGCCGGTAAGCCCGGTATCCACCCAGCTGGAAATGTATGGTGAGTCGTTGAGGGTGTAGATGCCGCCAAACTGACTGTCACTGGTATCGCGGGTGCCGACGACAATAATGCTTTCCTCAGCGAAAGCAACGGCCAGTGATGTTATCTCTATAGTATTGTTCCCGGCGCCTCCCGGGTTGGGGGGCAGTGCGGTAAAGGTATTGCCGCCATTGGTGGAGCGGTACACGCATGAGGAAGTAGCATAATAGACAGTACCGGCGTCAACCGGGGAAGTGGCTATGGCGACTATGGAGTCCTGAACGTTACCGATATTACTCCAGCGATATCCGCCGTCGGTGGATTTATAAAGGGTATACGTTAAGCCCTCACCGTACGCATAGAGAGAGCCGTCAGCCGCCATGGTCAGGTGCCGGACATTGGAACCGCTGGCGAGCTGCCAGTTGCCGGCGCTGCCCTCGGCGGGAATGGGTACGCGTGACCACCTGGCAGTGTCCGTAGAAGCTAATGCATAGTCCGCAGAGGGAAAGATTACAGGCAAGAGAAACGTCAGTACCAGTGCTATAACGCTGGCCCGTTGGCAGGTGATGCGGCCAGACTTGAATTTTGCCACTTGGCGAATTCTACTCCAGCGAAGTAGTGAAGTCAATACATTTGATTACTCGCTGGTTTTATCCGCACCGGTATCCCGGTGGCGAGAAAGTAGACCTCATCAGCATGCTCAGCCAGTAACTGGTTGGCTTTGCCCAGCAAGTCCCGGTACAGCCGGCTGATTTTGTTATCAGGGACGATACCGAGCCCTACCTCGTTGGTAACGATAATAAAGTGCGCCGGAATGCGGGTGATACAGTTGACCAGCTCGTTAATCTCGGTCTTCACCTCTTCTTCAATGAGGTCGGTGTCGATTTTTGCATCGGCGCGGGCGCTGTGCGGGAGGAGAATATTGCTGACCAGCAGCGTGATACAGTCGATAAGCACCGTTTCCGCCCGGCCAATTTTCTCGACAATCTGCCTGCCTATTCCGGTGGTGGCTTCCAGGGTCTGCCAGGTGGCTGGTCTTTCCTGCTGGTGCTTGGTAATGCGCCGCCTCATTTCCTCGTCACCCGGCGCCGCCGTCGCCACAAACAGCACCGGCGCGGCTGACTTCAAGGCGAGTTCCTGGGCGAATGTGCTTTTACCGCTGCGGGCACCGCCGAGTATCAGTGTCGTGGTCAATCGTATCACCTCAGATTATATACTTATTCTCACCGTATTCCCGGAATGCCGGACTCAATTATTTGATATAGTGTGGCGATGTTCAGGTTCTGGCGTACCATGTCAGCCAGCCGGTCATAGTGCTCCTCCTTTTCCGCCGGAGCGTTTGGCTCTCCCGGTGGCAGTCCCCAGTAGCGCCGGAGGTTGGCGAGGATACCCTGCCGGAAAGCGGGATTGTGGAATAAGCCGTGCAGGTAGCTTCCCAAAACCGTGCCCTGAGCATTAAGGGTGCCATCATGGTAGTCAGCCTCTCCCAGTGGCGTGGACTGGATGTGGAAGGCGGCCGGATTGTCGCCTACAACGGTCTGTCCCATGTGAATTTCATAGGCGGTAATTTCCTGTCCCTTCAGTCCTTCGAGGAGTCCGTGGTCGGCACATACCTGTGCCCTGACCTGACTGGTGGACTTCTCCGGGACAAAGGTGGTCACCGCGTCGAGCAGTCCCAGCCCGCTGAATTCCGGTGAGGCTGATTCCACGCCGTGCGGGTCAAGGATGGTCCGCCCCAGCATCTGGTAGCCGCCGCAGATGCCTATTATCGGAGTGGCGGACTTTGCCTGCCGCAGCACCTCGCTGGCTAGCCCGGACTCGCGGAGATAGCGGAGGTCGCTTACGGTGCTCTTGGTGCCGGGGAGGACAATCAGGTGGGGGTGGCCAACTTCCCGGGGACGGGTTACATAGCGCACCCGGCAGCCCTCCGCCGCCAGCGGGTCAAAATCATCATAGTTGGCGATGTGAGGCAGGCGGATAACGGCAATATCAAGGTCGCTGGATGCCACCTCCTTTGCCGGCTCGTCGAGGTAGACCGAGTCCTCCTGGGCGATGGAAATATCCCGCCAGTAGGGCAGCACGCCGAGTACCGGTCGGGCGGTGCGCTTTTCCAGGAATTCGAGTCCGGGCTTGAGCAGGTTCAAGTCACCGCGGAACTTATTGATAATCAAGCCTTTCACGTAGTCCCGTTCCCTTTTGCCCAGCAGTTCCAGTGTGCCGATGATGGAGGCGAAGACCCCGCCCCGGTCGATATCCCCGACCAGCAGCACCGGGGATTGTGCCAGTCGGGCAATCCGCATATTGACAATCTCCCGTTCCATGAGGTTTATTTCCGCCGGACTGCCCGCACCCTCGATGACCACGATATCATTTTTATCACGGAGTCGGTCCAGCGCGCCGTTGATTGTCTCCAGTAATCCGGGGGTATGCTGGTAGTAGTCGCCAGCGGAGATAGTCCTGGCTACCCTGCCCAGTACGATGACCTGACACCGGCTGTCCGCTTCCGGTTTGAGCAGCACCGGGTTCATGTCCACGTTCGGCTCGATTCCCGCCGCCTCCGCTTGGACTACCTGGGAGCGGCCGATTTCGCCGCCATCGGCGGTGACGAAGGAATTGAGCGCCATATTCTGTGCCTTGAACGGGGCGACTCTGAAGCCGTCCTGCCGGAAGATACGGCAGAGCGCAGTCGCGATGATGCTTTTACCCACCGACGAGGCGGTCCCCTGCACCATTATAGTCCTGGCTGGCGGCATGACTAGCTATCCCTCACCTTCGCATTCATAATATCCAGGAAGCGGTGTCCGCCTCTCACTATTTTTCTGGTCTCGCCAATTTCCAGCCGGTGCTGGAACCAGGGGCCATCGATGACCAGGGTATGATATTCGCCGGACTCTCCGCAGGGCGAAAAATTTCCGGTCTGGCTCATTTTCTCCAGGTGCCGGATAAGGTTCCGGTCGACTGTTTGCCCCAGTATGGTTTCATCGAAGAGGTCAGCCCTGGCGGCGACGATAATCGCCTCAAAGCCGGCGTCGACGAAGGTCCTCAGTACGCTGCCCTGGGGCTGCCCCCACAGCGGAAGATATGGCGTTATGCCAGCCTGCTCACAGACCCGTTCCACCCAGTTGCGGTGCTCGACGAGGTCAATATCACCGAAGACACCGCCGGTTATCCCCCGTTCCTTCAGGGTTAAGAGTATACCGGTAAATTCAGTCTCGTAACCGGTGCCGGTGGTCCGGCGCTGTACCAGGGGTATGCCCAGAGCCTGCGCCTGCAGCTTCAGCAGCCGGGTGGTCAGTCCGTGAGTCCATGACCGCCTGCCGTCTCCGGTAATCATGTTCACCAGATATTCTACCCTGGCGGTATTTTTCGCTGCCAGGTAGCCGGCCAGGCAGCTATCTTTTCCCCCGCTCCATGATACAAATACTTTAGGCAAGGTACCTTTCCTCCATTCGTTTACCACTGGATAAGGCCCAGCCACTGGAAAATGTTTACCACGATGAGCACCCCGGTCTCGGCTATCTCGCCGATGGCGCCGTAGGTATCACCGGTCAGTCCGGAGAACTTGCTGTTATAATATGCTGCCGCTGCCATGGTAAGCAGCCAGATAAGCACCATTGCCGCCAGACCGGTGAACTGGAACAGGACAAACGTGGCGGCAGCTATTACAAAGGTGATAACCGTAGCCAATGTAAACTGTGGCCAGCGCGTACCCTGCTTGAAAACGGTACCCGTGCCGGATGAATGGGCGTAGGGGTGGACAAAAATGGCGTAGACTATCGCCCACCGGCCAATCACCGTCATCAGTATCAGCGTCGGCATTATCAGCGTGGTGGCAAGGCTATTCAGCGATACGTACTTGACCAGCAACAGCAGGACGATACCGACAATTCCGTGGGCGCCAGCCCGGCTGTCCCGCATTACCTGCCAGCGTTCCTCCGCCGGCTTCTCTCCGGCAAGTCCGTCGCAGGTGTCAGCCAGTCCATCGAGGTGCAGGGCTCCGGTGATGAG
>CAYXWH010000037.1:0-19141 GCA_964468755.1 uncultured Dehalococcoidaceae bacterium | reverse complement strand
GAGCCGGTAACAACATCCCAGTTCTCCATACAGTCGCCAATGGCATAGATGTCAGCATTGCTAGTCTGGAGATATTGATTTACCGCTATAGCGCCGGTTTCGCCTATCTGTAGCCCGGCGCTACGTGCCAGCGCAACGTTGGGTTCCGCACCGGTGCCGAAGAAGACAAAGTCCACTTCCAGCTCCCGGTCAGCAAGACTGAGGCGTTTCTTTTCACCATGACTGGCTATGCTCTCTATCCTGGCGGGAAGGACCAGCTCCACGCCGTTATTGCTGAGCACCGCTTCCAGTTTTTCCGCCATGTCTTCGTCGAGGTGGTTCCGCAGAATAGCCCGCCTGGCTAGGAGGTAGACCTTGCTATAGCCTCGCGCCCTGAGGGCGGCAGCTATTTCCAGGGCTATGAACCCGCCACCAATAACGGCGGCGGTAGAGTACCTGCTGATGGCATTTTCGAGAGTAACCCCATCATTCATATCGGTACTCAGGGCAAATTCATTCCGGCCGTTCATGCCTGGGAAAGGGGGTATTATTGAAGTAGCGCCGAGGGCCAGAATAAGCTTGTCATATCCGTATTGCTTATCACCGGCAATGAGGTAACTCCCCTCGCTGACGATATCGGTAACCTCGGTGCCCAGGTGAAGATTGATATTTCTTTTCTCCCAGAATGAACCCTGGCGAAAGCCACGGATCAATTCATCCCAGCTGGCAATTTCCCCACCGAGAACCAGGGGCATCTCACAGGGCGGGCATCCCAGTATATTCCTTTTACTGAAGACATCGATCTGAGCCTGCCTGTTCAGACGCCGGATCTGGTTGGCGGCCGTGGCGCCACCGTCACCGGTACCAATAATGCATATTCTCATTCCTGCCTCCAATGCGTAAAGCCTGCGTATCAGACAGCCGGCAATCCGGCACTATATGCTGTCAAACCAGTTATCGCGCCACTTTCTGATATATTCCTCGTCGGGATAAGTTCTCCTCACGTCTTCCCGCCGGAAGCCGTATTTGTAGTTCCGGCAGTAGTCTTCCAGAAGTTTATACGCCCGGTTCAGTTTTTTCATCACTTCCTCGCCCTGTGCATCCCCGTTACACCGGTCAGGGTGATGGTGACGTGCCAATCTTCGGTAGGCATTTCTTATCTCTTTAGAAGTAGCGGCTTCACCCAAACCGAATATCTTCCGTGCCTCGTCTATCTCTTCAAAGCTAGCCATGCTCCATCTCCCCACTATTTTGCTTGCATGCTACTCGCTCGAGGGCTCAGGATAAGGGTAAAGCCTCGATTATCAATCTCTGTGTGCATGCTTGTTCAGTCGGAGTCATTGAGACTGCTGCTCCAGTCGCTTAATCCTGTTGAGAAGGTCATCTGTCTTTTGCTTTAACCCGCTAACGGTGGCCGCCAATTCCTTCTCTGATACCGGGGCTTGCTCGACGATTGCCCCTTGAGGACAGACCTCAAGACAGAGTCCACAACGGTTGCACCGGCTCTGGTCTATCCATGCCTGACCTGAACGCAGTGAGATAGCTTGCCGGGGGCAATTTGCGGCGCACAGCCCGCAGCCACGGCAAAGCTCATTTCTCACTCGCATTATTACATTATCTTTCAAAGTAGTACCTTCTTTCTCCGGGTAATTTCAGCTAAAATGAACCATGCTTCCTCAATGAATGTTACGCTTTCCCGCCATAATTACAGTAAACCCGGCCTCGGGGAAATAGCCTTCCCTGGGCTCTTCCCTGTGACGCACCGTTCCCGGCTTCTGAAAAAGTGTTGAGATGGTTCTTTCCACCACGAATCCGGCTTGTGTCAGCAGTGCTATCACTTCATCGTGTTTGTAGATAGTGGAGTGTTTGTAGAAGCGGTGCCCCTGGCTTTTCTTCTGCTGATATACTTCACCCCAGGGACTTTCCCGTAACACCATGCCGAGCACTATCTTCCCGTCGGGAATAAGAATACGATTGACTTCCCTTAAAACACTCGGGGGCGAGTCAAGGAAACACAGGGTAACAATCAGGAACACCGTGCCAAAGGATCGGTCACTGAAGGGTTCTTTTTCGCCCTGACCCAGAACGGTAGTTATGCCTCGCTGTCGCGCTATCCGGACAAGTTGCGGCGAAGGGTCCAATCCGGTGGCTATACCGATAGCCTGAGCGAAGCGGCCACTGCCAACTCCTATCTCCAGCCAGGGTTGTGGCAGGACAGGTAACAGCCCGGCAAACGCCGGTACCTCAATGTCAAAGGTGAACCTTCCCTCATTGTCAAACCAGGCATCATACTCCAGAGCCAGTTCATTGAAGGGAGACCCCTGACCGCTTTTCTGTCGATTACTTTTATTGCCCGGTTCTTGAGTCCGGTGCTTGTTTATAGACATGTTTTCGCCTCTACCCTGGCTCCAATTTTGTTTTGGTCTCAGCTATTGTCACTTGCCCAAACACGGAATATTCTTGTACCGCTTCCCTCATAGCGTTCCATTATCAGCAAGGTCAATTTTCACCCTTTTTTGCTCACACTCCGGGCAATAGCCTTCGATACATATCTCGGCTTTGGTCGCGTTGAAGCCGTGTTCGCGCTGTACCGCTTCCACCATTTTGCCGATGAGCGGGCTTTTAAATTCGATAATCTTGCCGCACTGGCAGCAGACCAGGTGCTGGTGCTCCGTTGGCTGCTTTATTTCATAGTAGCACCCCACATTACCTAACCTTCTCTCCTCAACCAGCCCCAGTTGCTTGAAGAGGTTGAGGCTGCGGTACACTGTAGCCGGACTGATTGACTCGTCTCTGGCGCTGGCATGGCGGTACAGCTCTTTGGCATCCATATGCCCCTCGGCTTCATGGAGTAATTCCAGAAGCAGACGGCGTTGCCTGGTGAGCGGATGACCTTGAACCGGGGAACGATAGTCGCTATTGAGTCTCATTCTCAAAACAACTCTAATGTAATCTGTCTGCTCCTGTCAAGACATGGGTTCCGAAGCAGATGGGCGGTCTACCAAATCTTCCCGACGGACTAGTCAGCGCTGTCATTGGTGTCAGCGGACAGAAGATACTTCTTGAGCTCCTTCTGAAGGGCTGCCAGGTCTTTGTAGGCAAGGTCCCTGGTCAGGGAGCCGAAGTCATCAGGGATCCAGAGGACCGGTTTGCCATCTTTATAAATTACCGTCCCGGGTGTGCCAAAGAGTATTTCCCGACGGCGCTCTACCTTCGGCTCAAATGGAGTAGGTTCCATGGACATAACTCCAGTCCTTTCTGTAGCTCAAGTTCCAGTCCGGTTTGGCTCAGGCAATGGTCATAAACGACGGTAATTTTCATGTAGCCAGCGCCTGTTTGACTGCAGCTTCGGCATGGATTCGGGTAGTATCGAACAACGGCACAGGTACATCGTTGTGGTGGATAAGTAGCGGCAATTCGGTACACCCCAGGATAACTCCCCCGGCGCCACGCCGTATCAGGTCTTGTATAATCTTGAGGCAGGTGTGGCGCGAGGTATCCGCTATTTTCCCGAGGCAAAGCTCATCATAGATTATCCGATCAATCATGGCTTGCTCTTTTTTACCGGGCACAAGCACATCAATACCGAACCGCTCTTGCAACCTGTCCCGATAGAACCGCTCCTCCATGACGAACCTTGTTCCCAGCAGTCCTACCCGGCACAGACCGCTCTCGGTGATTGCACCGCCCACAGCATCACCGATATGCAGTAAGGGCAATGCCGTTCTGCTGGCTACCACGTCGGCAACCTTATGCATGGTATTGGTACATATTACCAGAAATTCGGCTCCCGCCAGCTCGAGGGCTATGCCTGCCTTTATCAGAGTTCTGGCGGCATCATCCCATCGCGCCTCACGTTGAGCTGACTCTACCTCCTCAAAGTCCAGGCTGTAGAGTACTATACGAGCTGAATGGAGACCCCCCAGCCGGTCGGCAACCAGTTCATTGATAAGCCGGTAGTACTCAAGAGTGGAGTTCCAGCTCATGCCGCCAATTAATCCAATAACTTTCATAATGAGTAATGCCCCAATACCAACTGTGTATTACGGTATGGCTATGCTTTTTCCCACCCCGCTATTGATATAGTTTTCTCCATATTCCTCCCGGAATAGCCGGCGTGTCTCGTCACCGCTGCAGTGACACGGGGCTACTTTTCTCACCGATAGCTGGCGAAATCCGTTAATCACCGACTCAATTCGGGAGGCAGGTGCGCCAGCCATATGAAAGCCTCCCATTACCAGGTATACCGTGTCTTCAGCGACTATATTCCTGGCTTTACGCACGATATTCACCACGCCCGGATGGGCACAGCCAGTTACTATCACCGGACCCCGGCTGGTGGCGACAATCAGTGACTGCTCTTTTATCCCTCCGTCGAGTTCCCCGGTAGTGAATGCGCCGGTGAAGAGCTGTTGAGCCTCAGAGATCTCGGCCACTTCCGCGCCCATTTCACGTACCATGCTTTTGAAGCTAACCGGGAATGAGTGCGGCAGGTAAACGGTTACGTCGCTATTCTCCTCCAGAAAACCGCTGAGCCCGCCGACGTGGTCGCCGTGGATGTGTGACAGCACAATGACATCAATCTTTCCCGGGTCAATCTTGAGCTTTCTCATATTGCTCAGCAGGGTGGCATGGTCACCGCCGGTGTCGAACAGAATGGTCTTTTCCAATCCCTCTATCACACAGGAGAATCCCCATTCCGTTTCCAGTCCCGGGTCATACTCATTGTTGTCATATACGATAGTGAACGTGAACCTGTCACCCGCCTTAGATACAGGCTCCGGGGAAGGCATCTGAGCAGGCGAGGGAGACGGGGCTGGTGACGGGCCACGGGGTGGGGGCGTAACGCACGAGGACATAAAGAGTGCCATCATGATTATAAGGCGCCGGCATCCCCACTTTATTGCTGACCTGCCGAAGTATAGCCAGGCGGTATATACTGTACCGTTCATACTTAGATTCTATCATAGCAGGTATCTAGGCTGAATAGTTTTTGTGCCCGGTATGCCGTCTGTTTTGGGGAAGCAGTGACACTGACCAGAACGCTCATATCGTCTCACTCACGCCGAGTACGGCCGGACTGCTAAAGGACATGACCGGGGTAGACTATTTGACTCGATACTGCTATGCCTCAACGGAGTAAAGTAATTTAACAGTGGCACATGGACTGGAAATCACCCAATCTTTGGGGGCAGTTTTATTAGCCGGGAGATAAGCCTCCTTTTCTCCGCTTATTCCACCGTTTCGGGTAAACTCCGGCTATCGGTGGGCACGGTTATTATACCTCGTTTTGTCGCTTCCCCATAGTTTCCCGGTACCATTTGCCGTGGTGTGATTTGGCGTATTCAACCGATACTTTTCCCCTCGTCATTGAACTCCAGGCCCCGGTTTTGAGGGGGCGTACCAGAGGATGTAATATCGACATGTAGATATGGACGAAGAACATGACACCGGTTGTAATGAAGGCAACGTCATGGATAAAAACCATCCATTGCAGCAGTACCGGCGGGGCGGTTGTCTTGGCGAACCACATAATGGCGCCGGTAACTATGAAGACCAGTCCAAAAGTAATGACCATAAACCACCACATCTTCTGACCGGTATTCATATGTTTCTGTGGTGGCATCACCCTTTCATCGCACAGGAAGTAGTACTGCGGAGCCGCCATGACCCAGCCAACATCGTCAATTCCCCAGGTAAAGGCTTCCTTTATCCCATTGAATGAGGCTTTCCAATTCATGGGGATATAGACAAGAGGCGCGATAACAAAAATGAGTGCGGCGACTCTATGAATGAGGCGCGTCCAGCTGTCTTGCGCCAGAAAACTCAGGGGAGGGATAAACAGCACCAGGCCGGTGAGAAACAGGAGTACAAAAGCGCCACCATGTACCCAGTGCAGGATACGCACCGGTTTTCCATATTTTTCAACCTCTGGCTCCATCTCATTCCTCCTTTTTACCAGGCAGTTCTCTGGTTAGCTTGGCTTCCCGGGCGACGAGGTAATTCAGTCCCAGTCCGACAAGGGTTAATCCGCCTACCGCCCAGCCCAACGGCTGTATCACGTCCTGCCAGGCCAGGGCGGCTGGAGGAGTCTGAGGATCGACAGGCAGTCCGTAGACATCAGGGGATTCAGCCAGCACATACAGTACATGCAGACCCCCAAGCTCCTTTTCGCCATACAGGTAGGCGTCAGGATGTCCGTCAGCCTGC
The DNA here is from genome assembly GCA_964468755.1 of uncultured Dehalococcoidaceae bacterium. Lineage (GTDB taxonomy): Bacteria > Chloroflexota > Dehalococcoidia > Dehalococcoidales > RBG-16-60-22 > CAYXWH01. The sequence goes on along the minus strand of CAYXWH010000037.1, from coordinate 12,952 downwards.
AGCGACTGGACTCGTTTTCGCCCTTCGGCAACCAGCATATCACGGTCGCCGTATATCAGGGCGTCGGTAGGACAGCTTTTGACACAGGCCGGTTCGTAACCGGATGCTATCCGGTCAAGGCCGGGGGTGGTGCAGAAGGTGCATTTGTCCATCTTGGCTACGCCGGTAATAAGATTGCGGTCGCTGCGGGGCACGTGAAAAGGACAGAAGTCTGCACAGTAGCCACAGCCACTGCAGAGGTCTTTATCGTAAGTAACAAAGCCCAGTTCATGGTGGCTGAGGGCGCCGGTAGGACAGACCTTGACGCAGGCAGCATCGGTGCAGTGCATACAGGCCCGGCGGTTGAAAAGCCAGTCCACTTTCCCGTCTTTCTCCACTTCCCTGAATTCGATCTTGAGCCAGGTTTCGGTACCAAGGTCAGTGGGGTTCTCGTAACTTCCCTGGCTGACCGTAGTAATGCCGGCATTCTCATTCCACTGCTTGCACGCCACCTGGCAAGCCCGGCACGCGGTACATAGTGTTGAGTCGTACAAAATTGCTTTCTCCGTCATTAGTTACCTCCAAAGCTGAATAGCTTCGTTGCTAGCCCTTGCGCACGTTGCATAAAAATGCTCTGAATTCACAAATTCCGGTATTGGGGTCACCTATGCGGGCGGTGAGGCGATTGGCGCTGTCTCCCTGGGACAACCCCATAAAACCCCAACTCCACGGTAAGCTGATATAGTGAATGGTAAAGCCGTTAACCCGGTAGGGTTTGAGTCGAGCCGTAACCATCGCTTTGCCCGTTACCGAGCCGCGAGCCGTCTCAACGATTATGGTATCGCCACTCATGATTCCTCTCTCTTCCGCCAGTTCCCGGCTCATTTCAACAAACATCTCGGGCATCAACTCCAGCAGCCAGGGTAATCGCCTCGTTATCGTTCCCGTATGCAAATGCTCCACCACGCGGTGAGTGGTGGCGGCGATGGGGTAGTCAGCGACAGTACCCCTGACCATGGTTTCCCAGCTCTTGAGGAGCGGGTTACTTTGCTGCGGCGACATAGGGTTCGGCAGGGGGCTTTCCCAGGGCTCGTAATGCTCGGGAAAGGGACCATCGGTTCTTCCCGGTCCGAAAATATGCCCCCGTCCTTGCGGCTTCATAATAAACGGGTATTTGCCACTACTGATTACGGGTACCCACCCCCCGTCAGGGACATCGCCTATCCAGTTATTGCCGTCCCAGAGGACAACCGGGCGGCTGGTATCCCAGGGGTTCCCATTCAGGTCTACCGAGGCACGGTTGTACATGATACGGCGGTTGAGCGGCCATGCCCAGCCCCAGTTGGGAAACAGTCCGATACCGGAAGGGTCGGCGGTGTCTCTGCGGGCAGCCATGTTGCCGTCTTCGGTGTACATACCGCACCAGAGCCAGTTACCGCAACTGGTGGCGCCATCGTCCTTGAGGCTGGTGGGGCTTTCCAGCAACTTGCCCGTGGTTAAGTCATAGCCGTTCATTTCCCTGGCTACGGTGTGCACGTCAGGCGGGTCACCATAGTCCCATGCCAGATCGTTAATGGCGGCGGTATTCTTCTCTCGCTGGCCCGTGTAGATCTGTTTGAGCTTGAGCATCAACCGGTTCACTATCCAAAGGTCATCCCTGGCTTCACCGGGTGGGGTGGCTCCCTGGTAGCGCCACTGGTTCCAGCGGCTGCTATTGCAGATACTTCCTTCCTTCTCCAATGGATGGGCTGCGGGGAGAAAAAAGACCTCGGTGGCAATCCCGGCCGGATTCGCCCCGGCCTCGGATTTCCAGAAGGCAGCGGTTTCTGTTTCCCACAGGTCTATTACCACTAACCAGTCCAGCTTTTTCAATGCCTCATGCACCGACCCGCTGTTGGGACTGCTCACCAGCGGATTCATGCCCCAGCAGATAAGTCCCTTTATTGACCCGTCTTCAATCGCTTTGAACAGAGGTTGCCAAGAATAGTCACCACCCCTCTTGGGTAAATAGGTATAGGCAGCATTGTGGTCGGTATTCGGGTACCACGCCTTGACCAGACTGGTGAGCCGTGCTTTATTCCCACCGTAGTCAGCAAGGCCCTGTTCGCTACTATTGGGAGGTCGGACGCTACCGGCCCCTGGCAGCCAGTGGTTGACCAGTCCCTGCAGAGTGCAGCCAAGACCATTCACGGCTCCCGTAATCCCGTTCAAACCGCCCCCGGCAACTCCCAGGTTACCCAGGAGAAGCTGCAATATGCCGAAGCTTCTTACTGTCTGTGTTCCGGTGCTGCGCTGACAGGCGCCGGAAGAGAAGACAATGGCTCCAGACTTACCCGTGCGACCGGTCGCTGCATAGCTCCGGCAGACCTGCTGAAACGTTGCCCGGTCGGTACCGGTAACTTCAACTACCTTATCATCCGTATAGCGGGCGAAGTGCTTTTTGAGAAGCTGGAAAACACAGTTGGGGTCAGCGAGTGTGGGGTCTTTCTTTATCTTATCCGGCTGACCCGGGTCTGCCTGGTATGACCAGGTTGATTTATCATACTTACTGCCGTCCCATCCCGAAAACAGTCCATCCAGTCTATCAGCCGGCCCGGCAAACCCGGGATTAACCAGGAAGCTGGCATTGGTATAGTGTTGTACGTATTCCATATTATAGTTGTTTGGATTAGCTTCCATGTCGTCGATGACATACCGTATCATGCCGCCGATGAAGGCAATATCTGTCCCCGGCCTCACTCTGGCATACAGGTCAGTCTTGGCTGAAGTGCGGGTAAAGCGGGGATCGACGTGGATTACCTGGGCGCCATTACGCCTGGCGCGGGTAACCCATTTGTAGGCGACCGGGAAAGACTCAGCCATGTTGCCGCTGATTATCAAAATGCAATCACTATTGCGCAGGTCTATCCAGTGGTTTGACATCGGTCCTCGGCCGACCGTTTCTCCGTTAGCCGCCACGGCTGATGAAACACATATTCTGGCTTCATTTTCGATATAGACCATGCCCAGGCTTCGTAGCATTTTGCTCAATAGATAGGCTTCTTCATTATTCAGGAAAACGCTCCCCACCGAGGCTATCGCCTCGGTGCGGTTTACCACGTTTCCATCCTTATCCGTCTCCGTGAAAGAGAGGTCCCGGGTTTCCTTAATTTTAGCGGCAACGGCTTCAATGGCAGTTTCCCAGCTTGTCTCCGTCCATTCGGCAGTCGCCGGTTTCCGCTGCTGGGGCCTGGTGAGGCGGTGTTCATTGTTCGCCACCTGATAGAGTGAAGCACCTTTACTGCAAAGGGAACCTTCATTAATAGGAGAGTCCGGGTCCCCCTCAATATTGACTATGCTACCGTCTTGCTTGGCGATAATAGCGCTGCAGCCGACACCGCAGTAGGGACAGACGGTAGTCTTTTCCCCAATCCGCTTCTTTAGAGGAAGTTTCTTGGTAGCGGCAAGGGCTTTGTCCCAGTTAAGGATGCCATACAGAAATAGCCCACCAGTCCCAGCCCCGGATAACTTAAGAAAATCCCTTCGGCTTAGTTCCATGTTTAACCCCCTCTCGTGTTATATTGGCCTGACATGGTATATTGTTTGGTGCTAAAATAGGGCAGCCGGTAACGTGCGTTAAATTTGAATATACTATACCCTATGGGGGTATAGTATATCAATACCTGGTATATAAATTCAGGAGGTGAAAATGGTGAAGCCTCAAGAGAAAGGCGAGGTTTCTCAGGAAATCGTGCTAAAACGACTGAGAAGGATTGAGGGCCAGGTCCGCGGTATTGAGAAGATGATAACGGATGGTCGGGACTGCGAGAGCCTGGTTACTCAAATGGCTGCTGTCCGCTCGGCAATCGAAAGCGTCGGGGCACTGATGCTGAACAACTACATGAAGCTCTGCTTTCGTAAAGATGGTGAAAACGAGACAGCCAATTTCGATTCACTGGCGCGGGCGGTAGCCATTTGGGGGAGAGTACGGGTAGGTGAATAGGCATGGTGAGTAACCGAAAGCCGGCCACTATTCTCCTTTCAATCGATGGACTGTGATTGGCATTGGCAAATCCTGACGTATTGACTGGTGCAGTTCACATGCAAGAAGAGATTGAAAAATGGTCAGTAATGCAGGTAGACAGCGCCTTGTAAAACGAATGAGGTGGGCAGGGCGAACAATTTGCCTTGTCATAACAGTCTTCGGTGGAACCATGCTGGTTGGTGAAGCCGTTAGTGAATTCCGGTCACAGGGCTTTATGACGCCGTCATTAGCGGGCAGTCTGTTAGTTCTGATTGGTATAGTCGCCCTGGCCGGATTTATTCTTTCCTGGCGGCAGGACATGCTTGCCGGCATACTGCTGGTCATAACCTCGGCAGGACTAGGCATACATATCGGTATCTTTGCCGGGCGCAGTCACTTTTTAGTCTGGTCAATGCTTGGATTACCATATCTCGTTAGTGGCGTGCTGCTGCTTTCCGCCTGGCGACTGTCAGGACACAAGGAGCAGACCGCAGTTACATCCTCAAATCCTGGCGCTGGTAAAGGGTAATGAGAGTAACCAATGTAAAAGAAATCTTCTGGACGACGGTCCTGACAATCCTGTGTATCGCCTGTTTTCCAGCTAATCCCCTCGTCTTAACCGGTGTCATGGAAGTGGAATCATACCCGGCATTATTCATCGCCGGTTGGGTGGTCTGGGCATTCGGCATGGTGCTGGTCATGGCTCCCATAGTCATGTTCCCGAGACGTGGCGGTGTCTCCAGGGGAAAATCATATGTCTATACCACCCGAGTGGTGGATACAGGTATATACGCTGTTATCAGGCACCCGCAGTACACAGGTGGGATCTACGCGATTTTTCTCACCACTCTTTTATGGTATCCACACTGGCTGTTCGCGGTGCTTGGGGTGCTCGGCGCGGCAGCCGTCTACATGGGTTGTAGACAGGAAGACCAGCGTCTCATAGAGAAGTTTGGCAGCGATTACGCGGTTTACATAAAAAAGGTGCCTGGAATGAATATATTCCTCGGGATTATCAGGCTATGGAGGGGCCAAAAACACAGGTAGAGCCAAGTAAAATCCTTAAGATGAGGTGCCACCACAAAAAATCAGCCCAACGCCTGGAAGAATGAAGGGTGTATCGACAATTTAATGGATAAGATAAGAAAACGTCTTCTTAAATATACGAGAAAGGCATTTCGGATGCTTCCCCGAATGGACAAGCCCCGAATTCTCGATATAGGTTGCGGTTCCGGCGTCTCGACTCTGGAACTGGCCAGGTTAAGTCATGGAGAGGTGATAGGAATAGATATAGACCAACCTGCCCTGGACAGATTTGTCAGCAACATAGCCGAGGCGGGACTCTCCGCCCGGGTTCAGGCGGTAAACTGCTCTATATTTGATATGGATTTCGCCGATGAAAGCTTTGATATTATCCTGTCTGAAGGATCCATATACGCCATCGGTTTCGAAAGGGGACTGCGGGAATGGAGGCGGCTCCTCAAGCCAGGCGGTTGTATGGTGGTCCATGACGAGCAGGGAAATGTTAAGGAGAAACTGGAACAAATCCATAATTGCGGCTATGACCTGCTGGGCTACTTCACACTGAGTCAGGAAACCTGGTGGAATGAATACTTCGCTCCTCTGGAGAAGCTGATTGCAGAGACCGGAACAAGGTATACCGATGACCCGGTATTTCTTGAAGAACTTCAACAAGCCCGGTGGGAACTCGACATGTTCCGGAAGAACCCTGAGCGTAATAGCTCAGTATGCTTTGTTATGAGAAGGAAAAACTGATATGAGCAACGGGCGACGGGAAGAATATATGGTAAAGGAGCTAAGCAAAGTGCCCAAAATTGATAGACCAGACTATGGTAACTGGGTTCACAGAAACATGATTATAGTATTCCTGATACTATTTTGCGTCTGCTGCATAGTATCTGTTTTCATTAACAACGGGATTGTCCGGGGTATCCTTATAGCTATATCAGTGATTTCCGGGGCATTTGTCATCTATATGGGGTACGCATACTGGCTCTTTGGGAAAAGTGACGGAGAGTTACAAAAGCGATTATGCACTACACTACTTGATAAACTGGAGTGGGATGGGCAGGGAAAAGCTCTGGATATAGGTACCGGGAGTGGCAGGGTCGCTATATATCTTGCCAGGAGATATCAGTCGGCGCATGTTGTGGGAATCGATTACTGGGGCAACCCGTGGACCTATTCCAAGAGTATCTGTGACAAAAATGCTGAAATTGAAGGCGTAGCGGATAGAGTGAGCTTTCAAAGGGCTAGCGCCGTTGACCTGCCCTTTGAGGATGGCGAGTATGATCTGGTGATAAGCAACTTTGTCTTTCATTCGGTGAGAGTGGTAGATAAAATATCTTTGATAAAAGAAGCCTTGCGTGTAGTAAAGAAGGGTGGGGCATTTGCTTTTCAGGACCTGTTTAATAAGCAGTTCTACGGTGATATAGGTCTTTTTTATAAAGAGTTACAGACATGGGGACTAAAGGAAGTAAAACTTGTTGATACCTCGGATTTTGTATATATTCCCGTAGCTTTGAGAGTTAACCATATGGTGGGAAACAGCAGAATTCTCTATGGTATAAAATAAACGGCATATTTCTTTGCAGCAACCGGAATTAATAAATTAATATATGACTAATTGATTACTACCCGAAAGGAGTCTGGTCTTGAGTAGCAGTAACAATGAGTTTAAGGGAATTGATTTCGAGCACCCCTCTTTTCTATTTTCCCTGGAAGACAAGCTCAAAGGTCTTCTGGGAGGTCCTCTCATGTACAATCGGTATTTCAGGACTTTCGGATTAACAGGAAATGAAAGGGTGCTTGACTTCGGCTGTGGTGGTGGGGCCGGTTCGCGGTGCCTGGCAAAGCTCCTCAGTAAAGACGGGCATCTGACCTGTGTCGATGTATCACGCTACTGGATAGCGAAGGCTAGAAAGAGGCTGGATAAGTACTCGAATGTTGAATGCAAATCGGGGGATATCAGGAAACTGGATATACCGGAGAACTCCTTCGACGTCATATCTGTTTTTCATGTTCTGCACGACATCGCTCCTGAAGAAAGGCAAAGTATTACAGATAGATTAGCCAAATTGCTCAATAAGGACGGCAAGATATTCATCAGGGAACCGATTAAAGAATCGCATGGGATGCCCGTACAAGAAATACGAGCTTTGCTTTCAGGTGCAGGCTTGAAAGAACTTGAACATAAGGAATCTAAATCGGAATACACGGGAAAGTACCAGAAATCCGAATAATCCGGTATATCAGCCTGGCTTAGCTCGGTCATACTGTGTGATAATAGCCTGGAATGTCACATCCTCATGAGGTTGCGTTTCCTTCAATCCAGTTCATGTACGCTTGACTTACCATTGTCTGGAAACGGCTTGAACTCTGGTGGCACGTCAGCTTGTTATAATCTTCTTGCTTCTTTCTCTGGGTTTATAATCAGCTATACCTCTGGCACCATAGAAATAGCTCTGGGAGGTGATTATCATAGATAACTATATCCCATACTGGCGCCGACAAAATTCTCGGGGAGAGATAGCACTCTCCCATTTGTTTCCCGTTTCTTACTGCCCTTGTACACTTAGAACATTGTCCCGTGACGAAGCCAGGATATTCCCCTGGTGTCACTTCGCAACCGCAGGCAGCGCCTGGACAAGAGATTCACTTAGTTTGGTTACGATATCACCGTCATAGCGCTCTATGCCGCCCTCATCGCAGAGACTGGCTAGATTCGGGTCTATGGGCAGCTTACCGAGGAGTGGCGCATTGGCGGCACGGGCCATCTCTTCTCCACGGCTCTTACCAAAGATCTCAATCCTCTTGTCTATCTCAGGTACATACAGGTAACTCATATTTTCCACCACACCCAGAACGCGCTTTTCCATTTTCCGGGCCATGTTCACTGCCTTGCGGACAATCATCTCAACCAGGTCCTGAGGGGTGAAAACAACAATTACCCCCGAAATTGGGAAGGACTGCATCAGGGTGAGCGGCGCATCCGCGGTACCCGGGGGCAGGTCAACAATCAGATAGTCAAGCTTACCCCAGAGCACATCCTGGCCAAACTGCTTGATGGTATTTCCAATAAGAGGGCCTCGCCAGATAACTGCCTCGTCCTCACCGGGGAGGAGAAGGTTGATAGACATAACTTCGATGCCTGATTTGGTTGGTACGGGCAGTATTCCGTCTTCGTTACCGCTCGGCGGTACATTAATACCGAACATCTTGGGTATGCTTGGGCCGGTGATATCGGCGTCCAGAATGCCCACCTCATAGCCATTGCGCTTGAGCGCGATGGCGGACAGGCTTGATATCAAAGACTTGCCCACACCTCCCTTGCCGCTCATCACGGCAACCATGTGGCTGATATTGTTCAGGTCTTTTGCCTTGGCATTGCGGTATTCGACCTCAACAGTAGTAACTTCGGGCAGCTTCCCGACAGCTTCTTCTGCTTTGGTCCTGATCCAATCCTGTGCGCCTGGTATCAGCCCCGTAGATGCCAGAGTGATAGTTACCTTTTTATCAGAGGTAGTGACTTCCTGCAACAGATTCATGCCGACTATGCTGCGTTTGACAGCCGGGACCAGTACGGCTTCAAGACTTTTGGTTACCTGCTCCTTGGTTGGCATATTTCCCCTCCAATCTTGTACCTTAGTGGTCGCAAATGTTATCCCCGACAGATAGCTGGTCATTGAGATAATTCAGAACGACTTTCTCCGGGTCGCTTTCCAGAGTACCGATAATAACCCCGATGTGATTTTGCTGGAAAAGGTTCTGTGCCCGGGAGCCCATCCCACCGGCAATCACCAGGGAAACGCCCTGCTCTGCCAGCCATTCCGGAAGAAGCCCCGGCTCGTGTCCCGGGGATACGACAAGCTCTTTATTGCTTATTTTCTTGCTGTCTTCATCAACGTCAATCAGGGCAAAATGCTCACAGTGACCAAAGTGCGGTGAGACCATACCGCCGCTTACCGGTATCGCGTACCTCATAGGAACCTCCGCTTACTGGTTTATTTTGAGTCCGTATTTTGGCTTACCGTCTTTAAAAGGTATTCTGACGGTCGCCTGTTTCTCCTCAGTAAGATACCTTTCCGATTCATCGCATAGCTTGAGTGACCCGGGAGATTTCAGGCTTCTTTCAGGCGAGACAGCCTGCCTCACGGCATTCCTCAGCAATAGCCTTTTCCGGGCAAGATTGGCTACAAGCGCCGCCCCCGTGGTGAAGTTGAGGGGAAGTCAGCACGCGGTTGCCTCCTTGTTGTCAGCATATTACCATACTGGCATGAACCTGTCTCACCTTTATTTTTGTTTCTTTTCCAACTCCTCAATAAGGCGCTGGACTTCAGCTAGCTGCTGCGCCATCGCCTGGGCTTGGTCTTTGAGCGTCTGGATTTCCTGATCCGGGCTTGGTGGTTGCGGCATTGGGTTGACGGGTGGGGTCATACCAGCCCCCATGCCCATTCCTCTTCCCATGCCGCGGCCCATACCCATTCCTCTTCCCATACCCATGCCTCTTCCCATGCCCATGCCACCTCCCATGCCGGAGCCACCTCCCATGCCGGAGCCACCTCCCATTCCGGACATGCCGCCCATACCGAAATGGTCGGGCACATTGGCTTGGGCGCTAGCCTTATACTTTCCTGACCGGTAGCTTTCAATAATGTCCTTCACTTTACCGGAAACACCGGTTATTATCTGGATACCAGCAGCGGACAGTACCTGATAGGCATTGGGCCCGCAGTTCCCGGTAAGTATTGCTTCTACACCCTTATCGGCAATAGACTGACCGGCTGAAATACCGGCTCCGCCGGCTGCCGTGGCGCTGGAGTTGTCCACTGCTTCGAATTCCATTGTTTCCGGGTCGGCAATGATAAAATACCGGCAGCGCCCGAAGCGGGGGTCAACCTCAGCATCTAGGCTGGGGCCGGTAGACGAAATAGCAATCTTCATGGTTCCTCCTTATCCCTTCTTACTTTCTATAACCTGTATCCTCGCCTCTATATCCTTCAGGTCATTCCTCATGGACTGAGCCAGTCTCTTCATGTAATCCAGCTCTTCCTCCCGCGTTATTTGTGGAACAAGCGGTGGGGCTCCATAGTAAGGTACGCCCGAAGGTACCGCGTACGGGTAGGGCGTGCGAAATCCCATCCCGGCATATCCCGGAGGTGCCGACTGTAGAGGCACAGCGCAGAAACCTCTGCCACCTCCTGTCATTGGTCCCATTCCCATAGGGCCGGTACCATCAAATCCTGGCATAGTTCACCTCCTTAAAGCATTGGATTATTACTTCTGCTCTCTCTCGAGGTCTTGCATTCTTGAGTCTATCTGCTCGAGCTGGCTTTTTATCGCTTCCGCCTGGCTTCTCAGGTAGTCAATCTCCTCTCCCCCGGTCATTTGAGGCGTAAAGGGTGTATATCCGGGAGCCTCCGGTTCTTGACCATAGAAGGGAGTCTGGTATGGCCAGGGTGAAGGAGGAGCACCGGCTCCACTCAAGAAGTAGCCGCACCGGGGCAGTCCGCCTCTACCTCTACCCACATAGGGCCAGGGAGGGGATGAACCACGGAAGCCAAAGCCCATGCCCATGCCCCATCCTCCTCGTCCGAAGCCTCTTCCTCGTCCAAATCCGTTAGGCATTTTTCACCTCCTGTTTCTTTAAATCTTCGAGTCTTTTCTTGATGCTTTCCATCTCACGTTCAAGTACTTTCGCCTGCTCTTCCAGCATGGCTATCTCATCCTCCCTGGGCATCGATGGCCAGGGCCAGGCAAAAGGCGGAGTCCACCATCGCCTGTGCCAGTGCCATCCCCAGGGGTGCCGGTACCCATACCATGGCCACATGACGCTCACCTCCTCTTGACAAGATATTGTCGTTTCTCAGCAGCACGAGCGGTCAGGCGCTGCTGACACTCCGGGCAATAGCCGGCAAGATGCACATTGGCATCGGTCACCTTGAACCCTTCCTCTTTGCTTAGCATGGACTTGAGCCTTTCTGTTGACGGACAGGTGAACGCAAATACACGGCCGCAGCCCAGACATACCAGGTGGTGATGCTTGGCCTGGGGAGTAGGTTCATAATATCGACGACTGCCAAATTGATGCTCCTCAACCAAGCCCATCTCCTTGAACAACTGCAGGTTACGGTACACAGTAGACAGGCTGATTCTGGGTGACCTCTGGCGGGCCTGCTGATAAATCTTATCCGCATCCAGATGCCCGTCAGCTTGCTGAAGGATGCTCTGTATTATTTGACGCTGTTCCGTGCTCCGCTGCATCAACATGCCTGTCCCCTGTTTCTTGTCATAGTGAGCTGCCGGGTCCCCCTGATCTGTGGGTAGGTGGCTCCCTGGCTCACGCAGCGGAGGGCCAGATCAGGGTCAATCACCTTTGTGCCTGATATGGCGCTAACTCCGTAATCAAAGACGACCGGTGATAATGGAGATGTGCCTCCCACGACCACCACGTAAGCCTTTGGGTTACATAACTCCAGCAGGTGCTCAATAGTGTGATTGGTAAACGCTGTGCCGGTTATACCCACAACATCTGCCTCGGGAATGAAATTCTCCGCTTCGGTATCGGTAAGGTCTCCTTCCCTCGGGTTTTTCTCAATCACCCAGAGTTCTTGCGCTACCTTGCGGAGCATGGTTACAAAGGGGAAATGACCGACAATAGCTACCTTTTTGCCCGTGCCTTCTCCGGCAATCAGGTCTCGGGCATTGAGGTTCTGGCAGCACTCATCGTCAATCTCGAGTAATGAATTGATGGTAGCCATGCCTATAGCTGCCTCGAGTATAGACTGGGAATAAACCATTCGGGACAGCTCCAATGCGCTCTTACTTAACAGGAGACCAGGCTCCCTTACCGACGGTTGCTCCTGATTGAGGGAATCGCGCGGGAGTGTCGCCGCCAAACCGCAGTTTCGAGTCAGCACCGCAGTGTGGAAGAGACCCAAACGTATATCCGTTACGCTTGCCTCCGTCTTCAATGTTGAAAGCAGGTCTTCAATAATTCTCATAGCTGCTCCGTCGCCTTTCACTTAGAATACGTTTGCTTCTTCCGCTAGCCATGACTTCCCCGGCGGCGCCTTCCCCAACCACCGCTACCCCAGCCCGTCTCATGTGGCGAAAGGGGTATGATGCTCGGCGTATTACAGTAGGGGCAAAACTTAGGAGGGTTAGATATCATCATTTCAAATGGCACATCCCACTCATGACCGCTTATACATCTGAAGCGGCGCACCGCCATTTCAAAATTACCGCCATCGATCCTTATTGCTTTACCATTGAGCAGGGCGTCAGCTATTTTCTGCCGGGCTAAATCCAGTATGCGAGAGAAGGTAGTCCTCGAGATATTCATCTTCTTGGCGCACTCCTCCTGTTCCATCTCCTCAAGGTCTTTAAGCCGGATTGCCTCGGCCTCTTCAACAAGAAGATTGACTTCGCCGAGAGTGGTCAGTGGTATGCCCGCCGGCTTGAAATACGTTATGGGTGGTATGGAGCTGACCTTACGCCACAATTGCCGTCTTCCCATAATTCTCCGTCGTCTATAGTCAGGGGCTTAAGTATTTGGCAATAATATTTTGCACTTATGTCCATAATTATGGTACATCATAACCCATTATTTGTCAAGCTGTGCTTTTGGTTAAGCAGCTTCATGGCATAACCATCTGCCGTATATGCCAGATGCGTTACAGCCTGCAAAGGTCTCTGTCCAGGGAACCGGATTCATACGGTACCAGCAGCACGCATCGTATCTGCAATGCCGCTAAGTGAGTAGCCGGAACACGGGACTTCCCCGGGCGCTCTCTCAGGGGAAGCGCCGTTTAAATAGGCCGGGAGTTGCCCGCATACCTGCCTAGATAAGGACTTTCTCAAAGATTTCTCTAAGCTCTATATCGGTTAATGGCCTCTTCGCCCACTTCATGTATTCCGACAGCGCGAGTTTCAGGGGGGCTATCTTTT
>CAYXWH010000036.1:0-19304 GCA_964468755.1 uncultured Dehalococcoidaceae bacterium | reverse complement strand
ACATGGTTATGCCGTTGGATGACAATCAGGAGCATAAAAATCGCTCAAAGTCAGTATTGACATCATATCGGAGCGGTTATAATATTATACCACTATATGGCGGGAGGTGGTATAATGATGGAGTGTGTCTATGTTTGCCCCAAATGCGGTTACCGCTCCCAACAGGCTGGTTTCTGTCCCAATTGTGATGAGATGCTTATAGCTACCTGTCCGGTATGCGGGAATCCTATAGTGGGGGAGCATATCTGTCTGGAGGACTAGCGGATACAGGCTAGCCAAACCATTATTTATCAGCGAGGTGAAATATGCCAGATAAACATGCAGTGATATATTCCACTCCTACCTGACCCTACTGCCATCGGGCGAAGGAGTATCTTTCGCAGAAGGGTATAAATTACACCGAGTATAACGTGGCTGCCGATAAAGAAAAGGCAAGGGAGATGATCGAAAAGTCAAAACAGATGGCAGTTCCGGTAATAGTTATCGATGATAAAGATATAGTGGTTGGCTTTAACCAGGGTAAGTTAGACGAATTACTCTCTTAATGCCTGCCGGCGAGGGCGCCAAGGCGGCACTAGGATAACATCGCTATTTACAACGGGGAGGATAACAGTACCCATTTATTGATTCGTTTTACCGTTCAGGTATTTTTCTGGATTTTTATCAAAAGCCTTCTTGCAGGCGCGCGTGCAGAAATAGTATTTCTTGCCATTATACTCTGAAACGGCGACGGCGTCTTTTTTCTTTACTTCAATCTTGCATACCGGGTCAATTTGCATACAACTACCTCCTTAGATTAACTCACTGGTCGGCTTGAAGCGGCGCAGGCGCAGTGAATTGAGGACCACCGTTATCGAGCTGGCGGCCATGGCTGCGGCAGCTAAAACCGGATTGAGGAACCCGTAATTGCCAAGTATGAAATTCATACCGGAAGGGACTCCGCTGGTGCCGAAGGCAAAATAGAGCACACCGGCGGCAACGGGAATGAGCGCCGTGTTATAGGCGAAGGCCCAGAAGAGGTTCTGCTTGATGGTCCGCATGGTGCGCCTGCTCAGGGAAATGGCGGTGGTGATACCGGTCAGGTCACCGCGAATCAGGGTAATATCACCGGTCTCCATGGCAACATCGGTCCCGGTGCCGATGGCTATTCCGATATCCGCCTGTGCCAGCGCCGGTGCATCGTTAATGCCATCGCCCACCATGGCGACTATCTCGTCCTTTTCTTGCAGCTTTTTTACTTCCTGAGCCTTGTTTTCCGGCAGTACTTCGGCTATAGAACGGTCGATGCCGGCTTGCCGGGCAATAGCTTCGGCAGTACGCCGGTTGTCGCCGGTGAGCATCACTGCCTGAATTCCCATCCGGCGCAGAGAATGTACCGTTTCGATGGCGTTTGGCTTGAGGATATCAGCCAGGGCAATAATGCCTGCATTCCTATTGTCTATGGCGAGGAACATCACCGTCTTGCCCTCGTCCCACAGTCGCTCGGCCTCCGCATGCAATCCATCTAAAAAGACCCTGTTTGCTTCCATTAAGGCCAGGTTACCCAGCAGAATTCTCTTGTCCCTGACCCGTGCTGCCACACCCTGTCCGGGCACCGCCCTGAATGCCGACGCTTTGGAGAGTTTGAGGCGTTTACTTGAGGCTGCTCTCACGATTGCCTCGCCAAGCGGGTGCTCCGAGCCATATTCGGCGGAGCCCGCCAGCCGTAGAATCTCATCCCGGGATTGCAAAGGAATAGCTACAATGTCAGTCACCTCAGGCTCGCCACGGGTCAGAGTGCCGGTCTTGTCCAGGAGCACCTTTGTTATCCGGTTCGCCCGTTCCAGGGCTTCGGCGCTTCGGATAAGAATTCCGTTCTCGGCACCCTTGCCGGTGCCTACCATGATAGCGGTTGGCGTGGCCAGTCCCAGGGCACAGGGACAGGCGATAATCAGCACGGCGATAAAGTTCAGGAAGGCGAAGGTAAAGGCTGGCTCCGGTCCGGTGAGATACCAGACAAGAAAGGTGACCACGGCAATGCCGATAACCACCGGCACGAAGTAGCTGGCAACAACGTCGGCCAGTCGCTGAATGGGCGCCTTGCTCCCCTGGGCTTCTTCCACCAGCCGGATAATCTGCGCCAGAGCGGTATCTTTGCCCACCTTGGTTGATTCGAACTGGAAGCTACCGGTCCTGTTAATGGTAGCCCCGATTACCTCATCGCCTACCTGTTTCTCCACGG
This sequence comes from uncultured Dehalococcoidaceae bacterium, assembly GCA_964468755.1. GTDB lineage: Bacteria > Chloroflexota > Dehalococcoidia > Dehalococcoidales > RBG-16-60-22 > CAYXWH01. The sequence goes on along the minus strand of CAYXWH010000036.1, from coordinate 17,083 downwards.
GGATACTTTCCCCGGTAATCATGGACTCGTCGAGAGTGGAGTAACCATCGCTGATAATACCGTCCACCGGCACCCGCTCGCCCGGACGCACCCGAATGAGGTCACCGACCTGGACATCTTCCACTGGGATTTCTCTTTCCTCACCATTACGGCTCACCAGTGCTGTTTTCGGCTGCAGGCGGATAAGTTTCTGAATTGCCGCTGAAGTCTGCCCTCTGGCTCTGGATTCAAAAAAGCGACCGAGCAGGATAAGGGCAATAATCATTGCCGAAGTATCAAAGTACAGGTGCGGTTCCAGTCCGCCGGCAGTGAAAAGCCCCGGGGCAAGTACGGCGATAACACTGTAGAGGTAGGCAGCCGAGGTGCCGACGGCTATCAGGGTATTCATGTCGGCGGTACGGTGCCTGAGGGCGCCCCAGGTGCCTCGGTAAAAACGCCAGCCTGCCCAGAACTGCACCGGTGTTGCCAATGCCCAGAGCAGGTAGGGTTTCCCCGGAAAAGATATACCGAAACCGATCGCCATGACCAGCGCGGCTACAGTCACCGCAAAAATAACCCGGTTTCTCATGGCTCTGGTTTCCCTCCGGGCGGAGGTGGTCGCATCTTCCAGGGTCTCTGTTTCCGGCGCCAGTTCGTAGCCGGCGGCACGCACTGCCCGTCGTAACCCGGCAAATCCAGTTTCATCCAGGTATTCCACGGTGGCTTTTTCCGAAGCCAGGTTGACTCTTACCGAGACGACGCCCGGTACACCGGATAGTGCCGACTCGACCCGGGCAACACAGGCAGCACAGGTCATACCGCGTACCGGAAAGGTGGCTTTGTGCGTGATAACCTTATAGCCCAGTTCGGAGACCGTCTTTTTAATGCTGCCCAGGCTTGTTGTTTCCGGGTTGTAGGCTACCGAGGCTTTTCCCGCAGCAAAGTTCACCGTTGCCGCCTGCACGCCCGGCGTTTCCGCCAGCCCCTTTTCAATGGTGGCGGCGCAGGTAGAGCAGGTCATCCCGCTTATGTGGATATTCACTTTTTCGCGTTTGCCGGACTTTGCCTTTTCAATCATCTTTCTTTCCCGACGGTTACCTGAGATCAGGACAGATCTTTCCGCATCTGTTCAAATTCTTCCCGGGAGATTTCTCCCCGGGCGTACCGCTCTCTGGCTATATCCATCGGATCCTGTTTCGGTAGTAAATTACGTTGCCTGGTAAGTTTGGAGATACCCCAGACAATAAGCGCGATTATACCTCCCCAGAAAACTACCATCATGATTCCGCCGAATACCATCCACCATCCGAAGCCTTCGTGCAGGTACCACATCACATATTATTACTCCCCTAATGCTGCGGGAGTATCCAGACTAATTCTCATCCTTTAAATAAATTACCAGCATTTTTTAAAAAAGTATGTGACATATGTCATATACGCTCCGGCACATCAGGACTACCATAATTTTGAAGTAAGCAATGCATGTATCTATTCACACTGTTCGGCTTTATGATATACTCATGCTAATGGGAGGTGGCATTATGGAAGAGACAGTCGCTTTGATTGAGCAGATAATTGCCGAGCATAAGTCTCTTCGCCAGCGGGTGCAGATACTGGAGCAGACCGCTAATGACACAGAAGCAATAGCCGGTCTTGATAAAACCAAGGATACCTTTGTCCCGGGCAGATTTGACCAGCAGCAGGGTTTAAAAGACCTGCAGGAGATGCTGGTAAACATTGACCGCGGGCTCGCCGAGCATTTTACCCGTGAAGAGACAGCTCTCCTGGCTGCCTTTGAAAGACATGGAGACAGGGAGCTGGCGGAACAATTACGTTCTTTACTGCTGGAGCATGAAGACCTGCGTAACCGTTTTAAGCGCTCTCAAGAGCATGTCAACGAGCTGGCCGGAAACACGCTGTCACGTCATTTGTGGGAAGCCAGCGCCAATGATATGCGTGCCCATTTGAGCCATACCAGGAAGCTTCTTGAAGCTCACGCCGAAATTGAGCAGGAGCTATTACATAATTTGCGACAGCGCCTGAAGCGGGAATAGTAGCTTGCGACAAATATATACGGAAGGATAGTTCATATGACTGAAAAGATTAGCCTTTTGATTAATGATGAGCCTATTCAATTGGATATTTTCGTTGCCGGATTCATTGAACGTACTGTCACCGGGATGGCGACGGCTTTGAGAGGCATCGGGGAGGTAAATAATCTGGCGGTCACTATTGAAGATGACCGTGTCACCGTCAATGTGAATGATGCTCCGGTGCCGGTCAACTACTTTGCCAGCAAGATTATCAGGAATACTATTACCGGTATGGTATCACCCCTTAGGGGAGTCAGCGAGGTACATCGATTACGGTTGACAATACCGGGGTGATGTGCCGGAAGTCAGTGCGTTTCTCCCGAGGTCGGACAGAGCGTGATGTCGCCCCACGCTCCGATATGCTCGCCTTTGATAATTACCACCCCGCTTAATCCACTGATATTTTGAGCCAGGGCAATACCTTCGGGTATATCAGCATGCCGGGTGACGATATTGGCGATGGCTGTAGCGGCAGCGTCAGCCAGAATGGCTGAAGGTGCGGTGACCACTACGGCGTCGGCTTTGCCCAGGCTGAGTGAATGACCCACGGTACCTGATGAGGTGCAAATGCCACAGGGTTCATCCTGCCCCCTGATTTCCATTCCGATAGTGCCGGTGAGTGGTGATGTGCCGGCATAGATGCCCACCCGTATTTTCTGCGAGCTTCTCAGAAAAATGTCCCCGCCGTTTTCCACAATTATCTCCGGTGAGAATTTTAAAAGTTCTCTGCCGACGCATTCCGCAATTGCCCCGGCTACCGCTGCCATCGGTCCGACACCGGCTGCCTGCGCTGCCACCGCCATTTGCCGGGCGATTTGCGGGGCATCATCACCTACATTGAGGGGTTCCAACGAACCAAGAAAGGCGGGATTTCTCTCGATATAGTTTTCCAGTGAGCGGCGGTGCTTCTCTACCAGCTGGTGGGCTTTCTTCTGTAGATTGGTGACAGCGCGAATGTATAAGTCGGTTTCCTTCACGATTACGTTGAAGGCGACCAGACCCTTGCCTTCAATCCAGTGTCGATAGGTTCTCGGCTGCATATATCAAAAGTGAACTTCCATGGCGCGCGGCGGGCAGGCGGTAATGCAGAGTCCACAGGCGATACATTTATTGTCGTGGAATTTGACCCGTCTGGTCTTGCGGTCCAGCTCGAAAGCGCCGGCCGGACAGATGGTGACACAGGCGCCGCAGTGAGTGCACCGTTCCTCATTCCGGGTGACATCCTGACTGAGCGATTGAATTTTTACCCCGGTCTTGATGAGGAAATTTATGCCTTTGTCATATTCTTTGCGGTCGCCACTCAACTCCAGCACCATCAGTCCTTCTTCCTGGGTAACTGATGCTTTGAGCAGGTTAAATTCAAGGTTATAGTCCTTTACCAGACGACAGATTATGGGCCGGTCTACCAGACGCTTCGGGAAACGCAATACTATTTTCTTGGAAACGGCCATTGCCACCACCTCTTTTCGATTCCTGTCAGCATGGCTAATATTCTATCGGGCGCTCTTTAAGCGGGGTAAAGGTCACCCCCGATTCGACACCGGGTATTGGCGCCACCGGTTCCGTTAACAGGAATTCGCCATTCTGTATCCACGTTTTCAATATGCCGGCAATCTCCACTGCCCGGGAATAGCTGGAGAGAGAGGCAGTTGGTACCTCTTTGCCGCTGATTTTTACCTTCCCACTCTTGAGTTCAGCATAGCTGACCTCGCCCAGGATATCCGGTTTCAGATTGGGATAGGCGTCAGAGTAGTCGACAACCGTGCCCAATATATCGGCATCGGTTACCGCGGTATTAAGCAGAATATCCTCGGAAAGTATCGGTATCGGCACACCGATGCCCATCGTCAGGGTACAGCCATAGCCAAGCATGCTGGTGCCGACCAGCCAGCGCGGTTTCATTTGCTTCAGGTCGCCAATTACCGCCAATGTTCCGGCACCCCCCTTGGGCACCCCTTTATCCGTGCGGGGTACACCCGGATTGTGCTGTGTCCCATGCCAGGCAACCAGTCCGGTACCGCCGCCGAGGAATATCCGGGTGCCGATGCCAATGGTCCTATAGTAAGGGTCATTCAGCAACGGCGATAGCTGACCGGATGTCGAGTAGTTAATATTACCCAGGTTGGGCTTCAGGATACCCATATAGGTGTAAATCGTTTTACTGGAGGTATTTCCCGCCACGTTGTAATTCTGGTAGGAATTTCTGATGTTGAAAAGGACTGTCTCATTAAGGTCTTTTATATTTATCCAGGTCTCCAGACGTCGTCGCGGATAGCAATCGGTGCCATACGCCGTGGCAGCCAGCCTGATATCCTTGCCAGCCACCAGTTCCTCAATAACATGCCCGCCGCCGTAATTGAATTCGCCGGGGTGAATCCTGTTGCGGGGGTCATCATCGGGGAGGGCATTGGCACCCAGGAAAACGTCCGCGGCGGCAAATGCCGGATAAGCAAGGACATCATTAAGATACACTCTGCCACCACCCAGCTTGATCCTCGGCTTGGAGTGCCCGATATTGAAATAAATGCCTGAGGAGCACATGGGACCGAAGGTGCCGGTGGTGACCACATCCACTTCCTGGGCGGCTCTGGTGGCGCCTTTTTCCCTGACAATGTCAATGATTTCCTCGGCAGTGGCGACTACCGCCTTGCCGGCGCGTATTTTTTCGTTTATTTCAGCAATCGTTCTGGACATATCTTCCTCATCATACGTGTTTGACTGCAGCCTTGTCAATTCAGATGGTGCTGACAAAAGCTCAAGTTGAAGCTAGGCTTCCCATAAGTTATAATCAAAGTAATACGTCATATTCTATATTTCACGGAGGCATTCTTGCTTAAGAGTAACACCTGTGGTGAGCTGCGACGGAACCACGTGGGAACCAGGGTAAGCCTGGCGGGATGGGTAAACCGACGACGGGACCATGGCGGTCTCATCTTTATTGACCTCCGTGACAGGGAAGGTATAACCCAGGTGGTGTTCAACCCGGAGGTAGCCGGAGAGTGCCATCGGGTAGCCAATGAGATACGCAGCGAATACGTAATACATATCAGTGGTGAGGTAGCGCTCCGTCCGCCGGGAACTGAAAATGCCAGGCTGGCTACCGGAGACATTGAGGTCGTTGCCCGGGATATCGAGATTCTTAACATCTCCCGAACGCCCCCGTTTTACATAAATGAAGACATTGAAGTAGACGAAAACCTGCGCCTGAAATACCGTTATCTTGACCTGAGGCGTGCCCGTATGAAAGAAAATATGCTCCTGCGTCACCAGATAACCAGGTTCATGCGTGATTTCCTTGACGCCAGGGGCTTTGTCGAAGTGGAGACGCCGGTATTGATTAAGAGCACCCCGGAGGGAGCTCGCGACTACCTGGTGCCCAGTCGACTTCATCCCGGTAAGTTCTACGCGCTTCCTCAATCGCCGCAGCAGCTCAAACAGCTACTGATGGTGGGCGGGTTGGAGAAGTATTACCAGATAGCCCGCTGCTTCCGCGATGAGGATACCCGCGCTGACCGCCAGCCGGAATTTACCCAGCTTGACCTGGAAATGAGCTTCGTGGATGAGGAAGATATCCTCAATCTAACCGAGGAGCTTTTCACCACAATGGTGTCGACGCTAAAACCTGAGATTAAAATGAATACTCCGTTTCCACGTATCAACTATGCTGATGCGATGGACCGCTACGGTACGGATAAACCCGATTTGCGGTTTGGTATGGAGATTGCTGACCTCTCTGATATTCTGGCTGGCGCTACATTTGAAATATTCCGCTCGGCGATTGCCCGGGGTGGCAGGGTAAAGGGTATCTGTGCCCCCGGCTGTGCCGGCTATACCCGGCACCAGCTCGACGAGCTAAACCGTTTAGCGCAAGGCAGCGGTGCCGGTGGTCTGGTGACCATTTCGCTGGATACTTCGGCAGGCAGCATTGACAATTTATCCGCCGAGACCATACGGTCGACGGCAGCCAAGTTCCTGTCCCTGACCGAGATAAAGGCGATAGCAACAAGCTTGCGGGCAAGTCCCGGTGACTTGTTGCTGATTGTGGCTGGGGAAAATATGGTTGCCAGTACTGCTCTCGGTGAACTGAGGCGAGAGATGGGTCATCGTCTGAAACTGGCTGACCCGAATACACTGGCATTTTCCTTTATTGTTGATTTCCCGCTCCTGGGATGGAACGAGAAGAACGGCTCCTGGGATACCATGCATCATCCCTTTACCGCGCCCAATGAGGCGGATATTCCGCTTCTGGATACGGCTCCGGGAAAGGTGAGAGCAAGAAGCTACGACTTCATCTGTAACGGTGCTGAGCTGTCCAGTGGCAGCATCAGAATTCATAACAGTGAACTGCAACGCAAGATATTCAGGCTGCTGGGATATAGTGACCACGATATTGAGGAACGTTTTGGTCAGTTCCTTGAAGCGTTCGAATATGGCGCTCCGCCTCATGGCGGCATTGCTCCGGGTATAGACCGTATCGTTATGCTGCTGGCTGGCGAAGATAATATCAGGGATGTAGTTGCTTTTCCCAAGAACCAGAGCGCGGCTGATTTGACCTTTGACGCACCTTCGTCAGTCACCGAAGAGCAGCTTGCCGAACTGCATATCAGGGTGAGCGATGAGTAAGATAGAGTAGACATAATGTTTTAGATATCTGGAGGTAGTGTGAAGGTAAACAGGGACAAGACAGAGAACAGCCAGGTGTTTTTAACCGTTGAGCTTGACCCGGCTGAGGTAGAGGAGTCAATGACAACGGCGTACCGGCGTCTGGTTAAGAAAATGAATATTCCCGGTTTCCGGAAGGGGAAGACTCCGCGAGAAGTACTCGAGCGGTACATAGGCAGAGAGGGTATCCTGGAAGAGGCATTGAATCAGCTGGTACCCGAATCGTGTGCCCAGGCTATCAAGGAGCAGGAGATTGAACCGATTGCCCAGCCGAAAATAGAGGTAACCCAGACCGACCCGGTAATTTTTACGGCGATAGTGCCGCTGGCACCGACTGTGGAACTGGGTGATTATCATAGCGTCAGGATGGAGCCAGAGAAGGTAGAAGTAACCGAAGAGCAAGTTAGCGCGATATTGGAGGAAGTGCGCCATCAGCAGGCAACCTGGGAGCCGGTAGAGCGTCCGGCTGAGTTGAAAGATTTAGCGGTTCTGGATATAGATAGCTCGGTTGACGGTACCCCCTTTATCAACCGGCAGGGTGTCCAGTACCAGTTGCTCCCCGAATCGGCGGCGCCTGCGCCCGGCTTTGCCGAGCAGATCGTGGGAATGAGTAAAGGTGAAGAGAAAGAGTTCACCATTCCATTTCCTGAGGACTACCCTCGAAAGGAAATGGCGGGGAAGGAGGCATCCTTTACTGTAAAAGTGGTTGAAATCAAGCAGGAGATGCTTCCCGAATTAAATGACGAACTGGCTAGACAGGTGAACCCTGACTTTGATACTCTGGAATTATTGCGAAAACAGATAGAAGAAAATATAAAGCTGGGGTCGGAGAGAAAGTCACGGGAAGATTTCGAGCAGCGTTTGATGGATGCGGTGGTTGAACAGGCGAAAGTCGAGTTTCCACCGATTATGGTAGATGTAGAAGTTGAACGGCTTTTGGGCGAGCAGATGAACCGGATTCAGATGAGCGAGAAGGGACTGGAGGCATACCTCAAGAGTATTAACAAGACCGAGGAGCAATTAAAGGATGAACTGCGACCTCATGCTTCCAAGAGAATTGCGAACTCTCTGGTACTGGGCAGGATTTACCAGGAAGAAGAAATCGAGGTGAGTGATTCTGACATCGATAACGAAATTGAAACCATAATCAAAGACACCCAGCCGGATAAGAACGAAGAAATGAGTAAAATGCTGGATAATAAGGGAGCCAGGGATTCAATAAGGCAAGCCTTGATGACAAAAAAAACCATAGAGAAACTGACCGAGATAGCTGCCGGTTCAGGCGAGGCTCAGTCGACAGTAAAGGAGGGTGAAAATGACTAACTATCCGATGAATGTAATTCCCATGGTTATTGAGAGCGGCGCCAGGGGAGAAAGGGCTTTCGATATATACTCACTGTTGCTCAGAGAGCGTATCGTTATACTGGGCACTCCGATAAATGACCAGGTAGCTAACGTCATTATTGCCCAGTTGCTCTATCTGGCACGTGAGGACCCGGACAAAGACATAAGCCTTTACGTCAACTGTCCCGGCGGGGTTATTAATTCCGGGCTGGCTATTTATGATACCATGCAGCTTGTCCAGCCGGATGTCTCCACTATTTGCATGGGACTTGCCGCCAGCATGGGAACCGTACTCCTTTGTGCCGGGGCTAAAGGGAAGCGTTACGCGCTGCCCAATGCCACCATTCACATGCACCAGGCTTTCGGTGGTGCTCAGGGACAGGCAGCCGACATTGAGATTGCCGCCCGCGAGATTATGCGCATGCAGGACATTATCCGGAACATCATTGCCAAACACTCCGGACAGACTATGGAGAAGATTGCTCATGATACTGACCGGGACTTTTACCTTAACCCGGAACAGGCGGTGGAATACGGCATTGTCGATGAGATCCTGGGTTTACCATCAGAACAAGATGCCAAGCCGGGAAAAGAGAAAAGCAAATAGCAGTGAGCAAAATTAAATAGACTGACACAAAAGCACTTTAAAGAAGTAAGGGGCGTTACTCTGATAACGCCCCTTTTACTATTCGGTCGACTTCAGCAGTCAGGTCATAGCCTTTAATAGGGTTGCCATCAGCATTGACCAGCTTTTTATCCGGGGTTACCCTGATTTTCGCCTCGCTAAAGGCCCGGATAGTTTCGATTATCAACGGAAGTTCCCTCGCATAGCCGTGTTTCCTGATGGCTCGAAACAGCTCATTCTGTTGACCCCGGGTCTTTTTAACTTCTTCCACTGAGTGTTTGTCCATGTCCCGCCAGAAGTCATCAAACGGTCCTCCCCTGATAGGGAAGGTGCAATAGGATACCGGCGGTCCTTCATCCAGTTCCGGCGTTACCAGATGCATCATTACCCCGGTCCGTTCCGCTTCGTTCTCAATGAGCTGCCAGATTACCTGCTGGAAGGTCCCTTTGGGTCCGCCCGGAGCCGCCGGGTGAAGGTTAATCATGTCATAGTCCCGGCACATCTCCGGTCCCACAATCAACATGTATCCTGCCAGCACGCACAGGTCAGGCCGGAATCCCCGCAGATGCTTCATTACTTCCCGGTCGTAGTCGATTCGCCATGGCGACAGATTACCCTCGTCATCGGCATCGTGCCGTCCGGATTTGAATTTTCGATAGGATAAACTGACCAGAGGCAGGTGGTAGTCGTTGACCATGTCGAGAAATATATCGGTAGCGTCGGTTTCGCCACGCTCCCGACTGCAAAAGACAAACTCTATCCCGGCGTTAATTTCTCCCGAGCTTATAGCGTCATGTATCGCCCTGAGAAGCCCCCGGGAACCCTCACCCCTTCCCGTGGAAAACCAGCCCAACTTATACATAGCATATCACCCGGTATGATTTTTTATTTTTGCCCAGGTACTGTTAAAGTGGCGGAAAAGACTGCTCTTTCGACCATGAATTGTACCCTGGTTCAATGCACGGAGGAAGCCCTCTTTGTCACTGAATTCCGGCATCTGCACGTAGGCATTGCCGATTTCATGAACGGTATGAGCGTCACTGCCGGCACTCCGGGCAAATCCATGCTTCTCGGCAAACTGCCGGGCTTTTTGAGAACTTCGTTTAAGCGGGCTTCGCGAATTATAAACTTCGATAACATCAATATGGTCGATTATTCCATCTATATGACTGCCAAAGGCGGAGCCGCGGAAGGGGTCAAACGGATGCGGGATGCAGACCAGTCCCCCCTGTGCACGGATGCGGTCAATAGTCTCTTCAGGTGAAAGGTGGCTGGGTATTGTCTCCTTGAGAAACATGCCCATTATTTCACCATCATGGGTGAGTATTTCCTCGGCGACAATGACCGTAAACGGAGCCATGGTCTGCATTTTCAAGGCGCCCTCGGCAGTACCGTGGTCAGACACGGCGATGCAGTTTATGCCCAGTTCCACGCACCTATCGATAATCATATCCAGTGGGGTTTGACAGTCCATGGAATATTCAGTATGAATATGAAGGTCAGCTTTCAGCACTTTATTCTGTCCTAGCCTGCTCTTTCCAGATAGCTACCGGTGCGAGTGTCAACCTTGATGACATCTCCTTCATTGACAAACAGTGGAACTTGAACGATTAATCCCGTTTCCAGCGTGGCTGGTTTTGTGCCACCGGTAGCGGTATCGCCTTTAAAGCCAGGCTCGGTATCAACCACTTTGAGTTCGACGGTGATGGGCATGTCGACGCCGATAATCTCACCCTTATAGGTAGATACATCGACTGATATTCCTTCCTTTAAATAGTTAAGGGCGTCACTTAGCTGGCTGGAATTAAGCGGTATCTGTTCAAAGTTTTCCTGGTCCATGAAGTAATAGAGGTCTCCGTCCTGGTAAAGGTACTGCATTTGCCGGGTGTCCATACGCGCCCGGACCAGCTTATCGTCAGACTGAAAGGTGCGTTCTACAGTATGGCCGCCACTGATGTCACGCAGCTTGACCCGTGCCAGAGCCGTTCTTTTCATTTTAACATGCTGGTATTCGACCACCTGGTAAAGCTTGCCATCCAGCTCAATAACGACTCCCCTTCTCAGTTCACTGCCGTTTATCATAGTATAATTTCCTCGCTTTTGAAATCAGTTTTACTCTTCCGTTTTCGATGGTTACCAGGTCCTCAATCCTGACACCTCCCCAGTCGGGAAGGTAGATACCCGGTTCAATGGTAAACACCATTCCGGAACGAAGCGGATTCTCTGACCCGGGGCCCAGCCTGGGGCTTTCATGAGGCGCCAGTCCCACCCCATGTCCCAGGGCATGCCCAAAGGACTCTCCGTACCCCGCCTTTTGAATCACCGTTCTAGCGGCACCATCCGCCTGGTCGCCGGTGATTCCTTCTTCTATTATAGACAGAGCGGCTAGCTGGGCGTCAAGCACTACCCTATATATCTTGTTAAAGGTGTCATCGGCACCAATACAGATGGTACGGGAAAGGTCACTGGCATAACCGTCAACCCTGGCTCCGATATCAATCACTATCGGCTCGCCTTCTTTTACCGTACGGGAGGACGGTCTGGCATGAGGCAGGGCGGAATTGGGGCCCGACGCTACAATAATCTCAAACGGGAGTGCCTGGCTGCCCTGCTCGCGCATGAATTTTTCCAGTTCCCAGGCGATTGCCTGCTCACTCAATCCGGTATGGACTACCGACTCGATGTAATCGGAGGCGGCGTCGCTTATTTCGGCGGCTCTGGTAATACGCTCAATCTCCTCCGGTTCCTTTATTGCCCTCAGTGATTCGACCAGTTCAGTGGTGGGAACGAGGCTGATCCCGGATTTACCCTCTTCTAGAATCCTGGTTAGCTCATGGTACGCCGCGACGGTAATATTACCGGATTCAAACCCAAGGGATTTCAGGTGCATTCCGGAAACGAGCGCGGGGAACCACGAGTTAAGGCCATTTTTTATCTGGAAAATGCGAAAGTCCGGTGCCTGTAAACCGGCTTGCTCAAGGTAGCGAAAATCAACGGCAAGGACTGCTTGCGTCTGGCTGATGAGCAGAAAGCCGGCGGAGCCGGTGAAGCCGGAAAGGTAATATCTATTCTCCGGCTGGGAGATAAGCACCGCATCGAGTCCATTTTCGGCAAGCTTCTGACGCAGTTTATTGATTCGGTTGCTGTTTTTGCTCATTCTTTCTTTGCCGGCGTGCCAGGGGATGGGCGGCAAGGTATACCTTGCGCGCCTGGCTGCGGGTTACGTGCGTATAAATCTGGGTAGAGGCAAGCTGGGCGTGCCCCAGTAGTTCCTGGACAACCCGTAAATCGGCACCACCATCAAGTAAGTGAGTGGCGAAGGTATGGCGCAGCAGGTGAGGATGTACCTTTTTATCGATATGCCGGGAATATTTCTCCAGTATTTTCTGCACTCTTCGCGCCGGAAGACGACCTCCATATTGATTGAGAAACAGTGCCTGGTTTTGACGATTACCCAGGAGTTTGGGCCGGCCATGCTGGATGTAGTGGTGCAGTGCCTCCGCCGCCGGCTTACCCATAAGGACCACCCGTTCCTTAGCCCCTTTTCCCCAGACTCTTATTTCATTGGTAAAAAAGTTGACCCTCTCAAGGTCAAGACTTACCAGTTCGCTCACTCTCAGTCCGGAGGCATAAAGCAATTCGAGGAGAGCCCGGTCTCGCCTACCTACCGGACGGGATAAGTCAGGAGCCTGGAGCAGCTTTACCGTCTCGTCTACGGTGAGAAACCCCGGCAGGCGTCTATCCAGCTTGGGAGAGGGTGCCTTCCTGAGTGGATTGGCGGGCACCAGACTCTCCCGCTCCAGGTAACGGTAGAACGAACGCACCGCCGATTGCTTGCAGTTAATACTTGTTTTGGCGAAACGCTGTGCAGTGAGACGGGACATATAGCGGCGCCAGGTATTCCGGTCAACCTGCGCCGGTGAGGCTATCCTTTTCTCCCTGAGGAAATGAAAAAACTCCTGCAGAGCATAAGCGTAGGTGCCAACGGTATGGATTGAGGCATTACGTTCGGCTCGAAGGTAGTTCATAAACCGGTCAAATAGCTCGTCAAAGGCATCTTGCATAGCCTAGTCCTGTGCCAACCGTCCGGTATAGTCGCATTTGACACACTTGGCACGCTGCCGGCCATACTGGGTAAGCAGCCCGCCACATTTCGGACATGGCTCGGGCAGGGGCTTACGATTAGTGGCAAAGGTGCACTTCGGGTAATTGCTGCAGCCATAGAAAATGCGCTTCTTCTTGCTCTTTCGCTGTACCAGCTCACCGCCGCATTCCGGGCAATTGATGCCGAGCCGGACCTGGTAGGACTTGGTGTATTTACAATCGGGATAGCCGGTGCAGGCGAGGAATTTGCCGAAACGCCCGGTTTTAATGGCGAGGGGTTTCCCGCATTCAGGGCAGACCTCGTCGGTGATCTCATCGGCTATCTTGATTTTCTCTATCTGTTGTGACGCATGTTGTAAATCTTGGGCAAATGGTGTGTAAAATGCCTGTACAATTTTCAGCCAGCTCGCTTTCTTGTTGGCGATGGTGTCCAGTTTGTTTTCCAGCGAGGCGGTAAATTTCACGTCTACTATTTCCGGAAAATACTGGGTGAGCAGGTCAGTTACCAGAATACCCAGTTCGGTTGGCTGGAAACTGCCTTTTTCCCTGGTGACATATTCCCTTTCCTGAATCGTGGAAAGGATGGGAGCATAGGTGCTGGGGCGGCCAATGCCCCACTGCTCCAGCGCCTTTATGAGCGTAGCTTCGGTAAAACGCGATGGTGGCTGGGTAAACCGCTGCTCCGAAAACAGGTCTACCAGCCTGAGCTGTTCACCCTTTACCAGCTGAGGCAGAGAACCCTTCGCCTCATCAACGGCTTCATCTTTCCCTTCGCTGTAAAGGGTGATAAAGCCAGGGAAGATATTAACCGAGCTTGATGCCTTCAATAAATAAGCGGCGTCGGTGTTTCTGGCTTCAATATCAGCCGAGATATTCTGAAACATAGCCGCCGCCATCTGGCTGGCTACCATCCGTTTCCAGATAAGTTCGTACAGTTTGAACTGGTTGGCATTGAGGTATTTCTTGATCTGATTCGGCTCTCTCCTGGCGCTGGTGGGTCGGATGGCTTCATGAGCCTCCTGCGCTCCCCGCACTTTTCTGCCGAACGTACGAGCCTTGGTAGGGAGGTACTGAGCTCCATATTTTTCTTTTATAAACTCCCGGGCTTCTTCTATTGCCAAACCGGCGACTCTGGTAGAATCGGTACGCATGTAGGTAATCAGACCGACGCTACCTTCGGTTCCCAGCGAGAGACCTTCATACAGTTGCTGGGCAATGACCATGGTGTGTTTGGCGGTAAAGCGCAGCTTGCGCCAGGCTTCCTGCTGCAAGGTGCTGGTAATAAAGGGCGGCGCCGGCTGGCGAGCGGCTTTCCTGGTGCCCACTTTAGCCACGCTATAGCGCGCCTGCTCCAGTTCATGCTTAATCCGGCTGGCTTCCTGTTCATGGTGAAGCTCAAGTTTGGTGCCATCAATCAGGCCGGCCAGCGTTGCTCTAAAGGTAGCCTGTTCCGTCTTTTTGCCCAGCTCCGCTTCAATAGTCCAGTATTCAACCGGAGTAAATTTCTGGATTTCCCGCTCACGGTCGACGAGTATCTTTACCGCTACCGTCTGTACCCGTCCGGCTGATAGACCTCGTCTCACTTTCTGCCATAGCAGCGGGCTTAATTTGTAGCCGACCAGCCTGTCCAGAATACGGCGCGCCTGTTGAGCATTGACTAAATGCATGTCAATGGAACGGGGGTGCTGGAACGCGTCTTTAACGGCGGTTTCGGTTATTTCATGGAAAGTAACCCGGTGGTAGACTGTATGATCATTCCGGGTCACTTCGGTGAGATGCCAGGCAATGGCTTCGCCTTCACGGTCGGGGTCAGTAGCCAGGTAGACAGCCGTAGCATCTTTGACCGCTTTCTTGAGCTCGTTCACCAGTTTGGTCTTTACTTTGGGCACAACGTATTTCGGGCTGAAACTATTGTCAACATCAACCCCTATCCGGCTTCGGGGTAAATCCCTTATATGCCCCAGCGATGCTTTTAACTGGTAGCTTCTGCCCAGGATTTTACCCAGTGTCTTCGCTTTGGCCGGTGATTCCACAATAACCAGTTTTTTACTCATGATAACTAATCCACTCTTACCCGATATTCTTCTCTGGCTTCACGTGCCAGCACGTAGTTCATCGTTCCCACCTGTTTTACCAAGCCTTTCAGTTCCATCATGGCCAGCGTACTGCTCACGGTTGCTGCCGGTAAACCGCTGCTATGACTTATCTCGTCGATATGAAGCGGCTCGGCGCTTAAATGCTTCATCAATTGCGACTCGTTATCAGAAGCAGGCATAATCTCCTTCATTTCAAGCTGGCAGGCAACCGACATCAGGTTCAGTTCCTCCAAAATATCAGTATAACGGTTCACCAGCTTGGCTCCTTCCTTGATGAGGTTATTGGTGCCCCGGCTTACCGGCGAGAGAATACTGCCCGGGATGGCGAAGACCTCCCGGTTCTGCTCCAGCGCCATATTGGCCGTAATAAGGGCGCCACTGGTCTCTCCAGCTTCGGTAACCAGAACACCGAGACTCATTCCGCTCATGATTCGGTTACGCCTGGGGAAGTACTCGGCTCTGGGCTTGGTACCCAGGGGATACTCACTGATAAGGGCTCCCTGCTGAATAATGCGTCG
This sequence comes from uncultured Dehalococcoidaceae bacterium, assembly GCA_964468755.1. Lineage (GTDB taxonomy): Bacteria > Chloroflexota > Dehalococcoidia > Dehalococcoidales > RBG-16-60-22 > CAYXWH01. The sequence continues at coordinate 1,662 of CAYXWH010000036.1, read as the reverse complement.
TGCCAGCTCGGTATTTTCCGCAGGATAAACAATATCAAGTCCGCTGGCGAATACGGCAATCGTTCTGCCACCGGCAGCCAAGGCGCTCCGGTGAGCGATGGTGTCTACCCCTTTCGCCAGACCGCTGGCAACAGTAATCCGGTTCGGTATAAGATCGGTCACCATTTCTTCGGTCACCTGGCGACCATAGACCGAAGCCCGGCGGGTGCCGACTACCGCCAGACACCATTCGTCCTCCGGCAACAGTGAACCCCTCACATAAATCAGGGGCGGGTAGTCATATATTTCCCTGAGTCGAGCCGGGTATGCCGGGTCGTGATAGCTGATTGCCTGCACGCCGAATCTCTCCAGCTTTTCCATTTCCGCGTCAAGTGATATCTCCGGGCGTCGGCAGACAATAGTTCGCGCCGAATTGCTGTCCAGACCGGCACGTTTCAGCTCTACGGCAGGCGCCTGCCAGGCATCCTCAAGTCGACTAAAATAGTTTTCCATCTGGGTCAGTTTCACCCGCCCGATGCCGTGGATGAGATTAAAACCAACCCGATATTTAATATCGTTATCCGTTTTCAAAGCAATGCTATTCTAGCATAGAGATAACGGGGTTAACAATTGACGGGTTGTTTACATACCTCACCCCGGGCCTGCTTGACAAAAATACCCGGGGTCACTAATATTATCAATTATTGTTTATTCCGTGACTTGTTTCAGGTACATTATTTTATTAAACTGAGTTTAAGAGAAGTCTGAGACAGTGAAATACCAGAGCCGTAGGTGGAGCACTATACAACAGGAGGTAGGCGGATGGGCAAGATAACCACTGTAATCGTTACCCTGATGCTGCTCGCCGGACTGGGTGGTCTGGCGGCAGGCTGTACGGTCGGAACGGTGGTAACCGGCTCGGGAAACGTCTTGACCCGAGAAATGGAGTACCGCGATTTCAACAAGCTTGAGGTAAGCCATGCTTTTGAGGCGGAAATATCCCGCGCGGACTCTTTTTCAGTCACTATTAGTGCTGACGATAATATTATGGAGTTTCTTGATGTTCGACAGCGGGGCGATACCCTGCAAATAGGTCTCAAGCCTGGCTATGCTTATGTTTCGACCACTCAGCGGGCGACCGTAACCATGCCCGAGTTGCGCAGCCTGGAGCTGTCCGGTGCATCCCGGGGAAAGATGAATGGATTCGGTTCGGCACAGCCGCTTTCACTGGACATATCGGGAGCCAGCTCTCTGGAACTGAACGATATCAGTGCCGGTGATAGCGAATTCAATGTATCCGGTGCCAGCAAGGTATCCGGTAGTATCCAAATACAAAACACTGAGCTGGAGGTATCCGGTGCCAGCGGTGTGGACCTGAAAGGTTCGGCTGAGGACATCATTGCCGAAGCATCCGGCGCCAGTACCATGGAATTGTCTGATTTCGGGGTGAATAACGCCGAAGTTGAGCTAAGCGGGGCGAGTCGAGCCACGGTCAATGTGAGCGGGCAACTTGATATTGATCTGAGCGGCGCTTCCAAGCTCAGCTATTCGGGCAGTCCAACCCTTGGCAAGGTTACTGTTTCCGGTGGCTCGACACTGAGCCAGAAATAGACTGGCGGAGAGGGTGGGATTCGAACCCACGGTAGCCAAAGGCTACACGCGCTCTCCAGGCGCGCCTGATAG
>CAYXWH010000035.1:15409-19609 GCA_964468755.1 uncultured Dehalococcoidaceae bacterium | reverse complement strand
GACGGCAATAATCGGCTTATTCCAGAGTGGTACAAACATCATGTCTTCGTAAGCCAGCTTTTCCATCTCCACCAGTAGCTCTACCTGTTTATCAGTGTCTGGCTCCTGTAATGCCTGCTCCAGAAGCTGCTGAAACCCTTCCGGTCGCTTCAAACCGGGCAGATAGACCGATTTCTCGGAAAGGGTTTCCCGCGCACTGCCAACGGGATTACCCGGACCACCACGCTGCGATTCAATGCGCAGGTCACTGCCCGGAGCCGGCTCAAAGCTCATCTGGTTGAGGGCAGCCCCGGTTACCGGGTTCAGGTCTACCTGAATACCAACCGCAGCCAGGTCTTCCTGTAAAGCCACGTATAAATCCTGCGGCAGGTCAGCATTGGTGGTCAGCTTAACCTTGACCCCCTCTGAGTAACCGGCTTCAGCTACCAGCTGCCTCGCTTTATCGGGGTCATACGCGCGAGGTACCGTACCCGGGTCAGCGGCAAGATGAATGCTGTGAACAATCTCATTCACGGGTTCCAGGAAGCCATAGCCCAGCGCCTGGCATATCTTTTCCTTGTCAACGGCATACTCCATTGCCTCCCGCATTCTCTTGTCATACCACACTGATTCAGGGTTGGTGGAATTCATCACGATTACCTCGTGCAGTGCCGGTGTCCACTGGACGTCAAAGTCTCCTGTCTCCCGCAGTTCAGAGGCGATCATCATCGGTACCTCATTCAGGGCGAACACCTCCCCCTTCCTCATCGCCGCCATTGCCGTCATTGGCTCCCTTATCTGGAGTACATCCAGTCCGTCAAGATAAGGAAGACCCTTGTTCCAGTAGTCCTCATTCTTCTCATATACCACCAACTGGTTCCGGACAAATTCCTTTATCTTGAATGGTCCGGTGCCTATGGCGTGCTCATCCATCCAGTCCTCACCATTCTTCTCGTAGGCCGTCGGCGATATCATCACCAGATGGCGGCCAAGGTCATTGAGCCATATACTGTCCCATGTAGTCAGATTAACCTTAATGGTGTAATCATCAATGATCTCCACTGACTCGACCGATTCCATGAAGGGACGTTCCAGGGGTATCCACTTGTCGAAATTCCACTTAGCCGCCTGCGCGTTGAAGTCAGTCCCGTCATGGAACTTCACCCCCTGCCTCAGGTTAAAGATGTAGTATGACTGGTCGGGTGCCAGTTCCCAGCTTTCGGCTAATAGAGGAATGAGAACACCCGCCTCCCCCTCCGGTGTACCCTGAACCAGTGCTTCCAGGCATTGCCCCGCATAGACGTGGTTCCAGTGACGTATATTCCACGGCGTGCCAAAACGTGACGCCGGCATACCAAAGTTCCACTTAAGGATACCGCCGTACTTATCCGGTGCCGGGGCTGGGGCTGGGGCTGGGGCTGGAGCCGGGGCTGGAGCGGGCGCCGGGGACGGGGCTGGAGCTGGGGCTGGGGCGGGTGCCGGGGACGGAGCCGGGGCTGGGGCTGGCGCGGCACAGCCACCCACAAGCAAGCCACACACCAGTACCGTTACCGCTGAAATGGACACTATTTGTTTTTTCACCCTATCCTCCTCTGAATTTATACCGGGCACTCACCTCATTAATCTAATGGTCACATTTGGCCACCTCCTTTCAATCGCTTTTTCCGTAACAATTCAAAGGAAAGATATTCAACTTCACGTTATTCGAGAGGTACGAGTAACCCGAGTATGCTTCCCGTTTCTCCCGTTCATTTCATACTTAAGATATGCTTCCAATTCACCCTGCACCTGAACGGGAGTTTAACCCGCCATTACCGCATTGTCAATATCAAAAACAAAACCGGACAAAACTGGAACCAAACCCGGTAAACCATTATCAGAGCATCAAGGACTGCTATTTCCCTTCACATTCCATAGTCAGGAAGGTTTGAGCAAACGAGATGGCTCATTATCTAAAGATGCGGCAGGTGACTCAGCGCTGATAGGTACCTGTCAGCTGACCCTGAGCCAGGATATGACCCGACATCGCTTCCAATACCTGCTTCTTTGACGCACCTGCTTTTAAGTCCAGGGGTTGGTCCAGTGCATAAAGGGTGAACCGGTACCGATGTGGCCTTCCGGGCGGAGGGCAGGGGCCGCCGTAGCCGGTCCGGCCGAAGTCATTCTTCCCCTGTCGGGCTCCGCCGGGAAGTTCAGCCTGGGTAGCTAATGCTTCGGGCAATTCCCGACTATCCGGTGGAATGTTGAGAATAACCCAGTGAGTGAACACGCCGACCGGCGCATCCGGGTCATCCATTATCAACGCCAGAGAACCGGTTCCCCGGGGCGGCTCATCCCATCTCAGTAGCGGTGACACGTCATCACCTTCACAGGTATATCTCGCCGGAATGCTTTCTCCCTCCTGAAACGCTGTGCTCGAAATGCTTAACGCCATTTCCCCCTCCTTCGGCAGTGGTTACTCCGCACCACAACCAGTCGAAAATACAGTAACGAGACAGATTACTGATAGAAGAACTACTACCCCGCCGATACTATTCCTCATGATACCCCAACCCGGCTGACCGCCAATGGAAATGGTATTCCAAAGGTGCTTTACTGTCAATACATTGGAGAGATTACCAGTTCATGAAAATAGAGCAAGCCAACCAGGAAAGCCGGTAACAAATTATTCCCGATTATTACACCTGAGTAGACCAGCGATGGAATTCTCTACTGGAGCTTGCGGTGCATGTCCCCCGGTGCTAGGATATGGTATAAAATTCGCCGGACGAGCCGATCACCGTTGATTCCCTGTCTTGAAAAAGGCACCAGATTACCCTGCTCCTGACAATGCATTGGTGCTACCGAAAATATCTCTGCCGGCAGGTTGCTGATGACATCGGACCATCAATCAAATTACAGGTGGTATATACTTACCCTCGCGGCGCTGACCCACGTGTTCGTGTGCGGCATACCCGTTGCCTGTATCCCGGTGCTGTTCAGCGAGATAGCCGAAGAGCTGGGACTTAATCTGGTACAGATTGGCATAATATGGGGAACGGGTTCCCTCGCCGGCGTCGCTACCGGACTCATTGGCGGGCTCATCAGCGACCGCTACGGGACGAAGCGCACGCTCATTGTCGGCTGCATGCTGGCGGCAGTTACCGGCGCTCTCAGAGGGCTACCGAACGGTTTTATCGGACTGGTGATTACCATGTTTTGTTTCGGCTTTCTGATGATAACCATATCACTAGCCGTGCATAAAACCGCCGGAGAATGGTTCCCCAGTCGGCGACTGGGAATAGCCAACGGCATCCTGTCGGCGGGCATGGGTGTCGGGGTGACCGCGGGGGCGATGGTCAGCGCCACCACGCTGTCCCCACTGTTAGGCAGCTGGCGGCAGGTGCTTTTTCTCTACGGTGCCATATCACTGGTCTTCAGCCTGCTCTGGCTCCTGTCCCGGCAAGAGGCAGACCAGCATGAGGCAGTATCACCATCAGGGGCAGTGCCCTTGCGCCAGGCATTATCACTGGTTACCGGCATAAGAAACATCTGGCTGATCGCCCTAGTCATGCTGTGCTACTGGGCATGCCTGAATGGTGTGACCGGCTACCTGCCCCTCTATCTCCGTAACCTCGGCTGGCAAGCCGCCAGCGCTGATGGTGCTCTGGCGGCTCTCAACGCGGCAAGCACGGCGGCGGTCATTCCACTGGCGCTGCTATCGGACCGGATTGGCTCACGGAAGACCATCCTCATTATTACCCTGGTGATAACCGCTATCGGGATAGGACTGCTTTCCATAGCCAACGATGCTGCTGTCTGGGCACTGGTGGTGCTGGTGGGGCTGTTCCACGACGGGTTTATGGCGGTAATCATCACCATGACTATCGAGACCGACCGGGTTGGCGCCGCCTATGCCGGCACTGCCGTCGGGCTTACCATGTCACTGGGAAGTCTGGGCGATTTTATCGGCCCACCCCTCGGCAACAGTTTTGCCCGAATTGACACCGGGCTACCCTTTGTTTTCTGGGCAGCCCTGGCCATGATATCAGTACTGGCATTTCGCTTCATGAAGGACACGCGCCGCAGGAAAAACGGACCGGAAAGATTGTAAAGCCGCCGGTGCAGATTACGGCCCATCCCCACGGCAGCCGGCTAAACTCGCCGCCGATGACCGGCGATAACCGCTACTTACCGAGATTGTAAACGCCGGTGAGCTGCCTGAAATCGATAAGTCCACTT
>CAYXWH010000035.1:0-15309 GCA_964468755.1 uncultured Dehalococcoidaceae bacterium | reverse complement strand
ACTTAGCAGTACCATGCCCACCCGGTTCATACCGACATCCACCTGGCAGATGGGCTCGCTGGTGTTACCCAGAATGTACACGCCATTGATGCCGGTTTCCCTGAGCGCAGCCAGTTTCTCTTCAACTACGGCTCGCGCTGGCGCCGGTATACTGCGGAATACCGACAACAGTTTCCCATTGCCCGTTTCTGCCGCCTCGCTGACGCTGGTCATTCCCGCCCGGATATACTGTTCGGTAGGGTCAAGCGACGTACCGGCATAATTGATGATAGCGATGAAGCGCCGTGGCGTAGAGTCCTTGATTTGCAGCACACCGCCGAACCGGTATTCGATGGGGACACCGGCTTTAAGCAATACCCCGGTAACCGCCACACTGCAAATGGTAGCCAGGCCAATCTTCCCTTCGGGAATGACTACCGAACCGAGCTTTTCTCCTTCGGACGCGGTAGCGACCATATCACTGACGCATAACCGGGCCTTAAATATGTCCCTCATGACCGCCAGTGCTTCCTGGAAGCGGTCTTTATCAATAAGCGAGGTATTGATAGGCAACTGTCCGTTGCGTTTGACGGGGTCAAAAGTGGTCTGAAAGGCAAGGAGATCAAGCTTGTCAATGACGAGCCCGACCTTTTCCGGCGCCAGTGCCATGCCAAGTTCTTCCAATCCGCGTGCCGTGAGCATCCGCCTGCCCCGGCCCATGGGCTGAGTGTGGCCCCGCTCGTCGGTGATTTTAAGATGATAGCGGACAGCCCGCTCACTGAGATAGACCCCGTGGCGCTCAAGCTCACGGGCAATGGTGATTGAGCCCAGCGGGCGGGAAGACTCGCTTAAAACCTTGAGGATGGCGATTACCTTCCTCTCTACATCGGAACCAACCACGGCCACTTTCTTAATCTAACTCCTTTTTATAATCCGGGTAATAATTGTCATACCGCTTGCTTGAAAGCGAACCATCGTTACCTGCGCACCGGTATCCCCCTGCCGGCAAGGTATTGCTTGGTTTCCCCGATAGAATGGACACCGTAATGAAAGATACTGGCGGCGAGCACAGCGTCAGCCTTTCCTGCTACCAGCGCTTCATAGAGGTCTTGCAGAGAACCGGCACCGCCGCTGGCAATAACCGGCACACTTACCGCCTCAGAAATGGTCCGGGTAAGCTCAATATCGTAGCCGGCGCGGTGTCCGTCAGCATCCATGCTGGTAAGCAACAATTCGCCGGCGCCGAGGTCCACCACTTTCCTCGCCCAGTCAACAGCGTCAATGCCGGTCGCCCGCTGACCGCTATAGATATAGACCTCCCATTTCGGCTCCGGGCTACTCACCGTCCGCCTGGCATCTATCGCCACCACGATACACTGGCTGCCGAACCGCTCCGCACCCTCACTTATCAACCGGGGGGTCAGCACCGCGGCGGTGTTTATCGAGACCTTGTCGGCTCCGGCCATCAGCATACGGCGCATATGCCCGGTAGTACGCAGTCCACCACCTACGGTGAGCGGCATAAATACCTCCTCGGATATACGCTCGACCACACCGACCAGGGTATCCCGCTCCTCGGGGGTAGCGGTTATATCAAGAAAGACCAGCTCATCGGCACCTGCCCGGTAGTACATACCAGCCAGCTCCACCGGGTCACCGGCATCCCGCAGGTCCACAAAGCTGGTCCCCTTGACCACTTTGCCGTCTTTCACATCGAGACAGGGTATAATCCGCTTGGTCAGCATCGATACTACCCCGCAACACCGGCACCGGATGACCGTGCCATCCGGATAAAATTATCATATATTTTCAGTCCCACCTCGCCGCTCTTCTCCGGGTGAAACTGGGTACCAACAAGGTTGCCCCGGGCAATCATGCTGCACATAGCAACACCATAGTCCGTCTCCCCGATTACTAATGAGGTATCTTCCGGCACCACGTAGTAACTGTGCACAAAGTAGAAATTCGCCCGGTCCGGTATGCCGTCAAAAACCGGGTGCGCCACCTTCTGCTCCACCTGGTTCCACCCCATATGGGGCACCTTGACTCCCGGCGGGATTCTCTTCACCAATCCGGGAACTACACCCAGGCACTCGTGCCAGCCGCCTTCTTCAGTGCCGGTAAATAGAATCTGCAGGCCGATACAGACACCGAGGAAGGGACGTCCTTCGTTGATAAGCGCCCGGATAGGCCCCACCAGACCCATCCGATGGAGATTCTCCATGGTATCCGCCGCCGCACCCACTCCGGGCAGGATGACTGCCCCGGCATCCGCCAGCGACTCAGGACTACCGGTTATCTGCGACTGGTAACCCAGTTTGGCAATGGCATTGGCAACGCTGCGCAAATTACCGGCGCCATAATCAATAATTGCAATCATGCTACATTCTCCGGTCGCCGATGCTACCAGCTAGCTTTCCAGAATCGCCATCGCCTCTTCACGATAGGCGTCCATGAGATACGGGATTCCGGTGACTCGGGCACATTCCTCGGTCAGTGACATCAGTTCACGCCGGGTGATTGCCGGCACGCCAAAGCACCGGGCACCAGCCATCAACTGCTGCAACCCCACCTTTAATTTATCAATATAGCTGTAAACGCCGAGCGCCCCCAACGGTATATTCTTCATTTCATCGGCACCTACCAGTTCTTTAACATCCTCGTAGCAGAAGAATATCTCTTCGACTGTTGAGCCATACTGGCCTACGGTATTGAGCAGCTTGCCGTCGTTTAGCCACTGCTGAATATTCTTACCGACCATGCCCGGAATCATCAGTGCCCGCCCCATGCAGACGGCCCTGGTAAACGGCGCCCCGAGGGCAAGTGCCTTAAATATGCCGTCTTCACTGCTAAAGCCACCGGCAAAAGCAATATCCGGGACCCGCTCGCCTTTATCAGCCAGTTTCCTGGCAAACTCATAGGCTGCGGCATGCAGGTAAAGGCTGGGCATACCCCACTCCTCCATCATCCGCCACGGGCTCATGCCGGTACCACCCGAGGCACCATCGATGGTAAGCAGGTCAATCCCGGCCCGCGAACCCCACTTGATAGCCATCGCCAGCTCACGCAGACCGTAGGCACCGGTCTTCAGGGTTATTCGCTTGAACCCCAGATTCCGCAAGCGCTGGACCTCGGCGTAAAAAGCGTCTTCATCAACGAAACCAAGTCGGCTGTGACGCTCGAATTCTTTTAGTGCCCCTTCCTTAAAAGCCGCCTGGTTAATCGGAGAAGAAGTGTCGGGCGTTATTACATAGCCGCGTTTCTGAAGTTCCAGTGCCCGATCCAGACTATTTACCTTAATCTCGCCACCGATACACTTGGCGCCCTGTCCCCACTTTAACTCAATGGTATCCATACCGTGTTTATTGAGGACATATTCGGCAACACCCAGCCTGGTGTCTTCCACGTTCATCTGGACCAGGAACTCCCCATAGCCACGGTGGTAACGCCGATAAACATCAATGCGGCGGTCCATATCCGGCACCAAAGTAGCCTTACCATTGCCATCACGCTCCAGTTTCGGGTCAATACCGCACACATTCTCGCCGCAAACCATCGTTATTCCGCTAATGGCAGCCCCGATGGCAAAATGTTCCCAGTTTTTACGAGCTATCTCGGTGGAACCAAGCGCACCGGTAAAGACCGGCACCTTCATCTTCATCTTGCCGTCCCACCCGTATTCCGTCTCGGTATTCACTGCGGGAAAGATAGCCGTATCCGGGCTGGCGGCAACGCCCGCCGGCAGCCCCTCAGCCCCCAGGGCATATCCCTGAATGTTCAGGTGTGAGTAGTCAACCGGGTAATCCTTATCGCCACCGGCAGTAATATCGCCAAACGGACCGGGATAAATGAGCGACCCCGGAACGTTGCCTTGAACACCTCGCAATTTCCGTTACAGCCGTCAACACACCGGGTGCAGAGACCGCTCATCGGGACAACACTTCGGGAACGGTTGGCAGTTCTGGTGGCATCATTTGAATTTGGCCGCTGCAGATTCATTTTGCTTACTCCTTTGTAATTATTGTTGTGTCTTTCCGCTTTAAAAAGGCATCAATGATTTTAGCATTGCCCTTATTGTGAAGTACCCAAGTATTACGGTAATAGGTTTCCGTTTTCCATATTAACATATTTCCTTCTTTTTGTCAATAGCTTACCTACCCACTCTGTACTATAGCCACAAATATAGCCTTACTCAGGAAGTAATCTCATTCACCCCCTCTTACCGGGAAAGTAAAAAGCAAATTATTCGGAAATATTTACTGGTTAATTGCCGTATTAGACTAAATGGAATGATTACTATTAACGCACTATCCGAATAAAATATTATTATGTCAACCGTGCTTGGTGAAAATTTTTTGGTTTGCGCATTCCGTGTATTATTGCTACAATACTCTGGTGATAGCGTGAAAGAGGTTTCGAGGAATAAGAGTAGCTCTTCGCTGAGTGTGCTCTGGGGCGGAGGGCTTTTCTTTGTCGGAGTCGATGATGGTAACCAGATATAACCCGCAAGAAATAGAGAGCAAATGGCAGCAGAAGTGGGCGGATGACCGGCTGTACGAGGTTAAGGAAGATGATACCCGCCCCAAGTGGTACGCCCTGACCATGTTTCCCTACACTTCCGGTGACCTCCACATCGGCCACTGGTATGCCATGGCGCCATCAGATGTCCACGCCCGCTTCAAGAGAATGCAGGGCTACAACGTGCTGCACCCTATGGGATTTGATGCCTTTGGACTTCCCGCCGAGAATGCTGCTATCAAGCGGGGTATCCACCCTTTCACCTGGACGATGCAGAACGTAGACAACATGCGCCGCCAGCTTCGCAGCATCGGCGCTATCTACGACTGGAGCCGGGAGGTGGTTACCTGCCTGCCGGAGTACTACCAGTGGACACAGTGGTTCTTCCTCAAGCTCTATGAAGCCGGGCTGGCTTACCGGGATAAATCTCCGGTGAACTGGTGTCCCTCCTGCCAGACGGTACTCGCCAATGAGCAGGTGATCGGTGAGGGTGTCTGTGAACGCTGCAACACACCGGTAACCCGGCGCGACCTGGAACAGTGGTTTTTCCGTATCACCAACTATGCCGATGAACTGATGGACCATACCGGCATCGATTGGCCGGAGCGGATAAAGATAATGCAGAAGAACTGGGTGGGCAAGAGCTACGGAACGGAAATTTCCTTTGCGCTTGACCATCCCGGCATTGAGGATAAGGAAATCAGGGTATTTACCACCCGCCCCGATACCACCTTCGGGGTTACCTTCATGGTGCTGGCGCCGGAACACCCGCTGGTCGCCAGTCTGACTTCCCCGGATAAGAAAGCCGAGGTTGATGCCTACATAGTCAAGTCCCGCCGACAGAGCGAAATCGAGCGGCTGTCAACCGAAAAGGAAAAAGACGGCGTGTTTATCGGTACTTACTGCACCAACCGGCTCAACGGCGAGAAGGTGCCTATCTGGATTGCCGACTACGTGCTGCTGGGGTACGGCACCGGGGCAGTGATGGGGGTGCCCGCCCATGACGAGCGCGACTTTGCCTTCGCCAGGAAATATAACCTGCCCATACCGGTGGTCATTGCCCCACCGGGCTGGCAGGGTGAGGAACTGGAGGAAGCCTATATTGAACCGGGTACCATGGTAAACTCGGGGCAGTTTAATGGACTCCCCAACGAACAGGGAGTGAAAGACGTATCCCGCTACCTTGAAGAAAAGGGCTGGGGTAAACGAACGGTGAGCTACCGGCTGCGCGACTGGCTAATCTCGCGCCAGCGCTACTGGGGAGCACCGATACCCATTATCTACTGTGATAAATGCGGTACCGTGCCCGTGCCTGAGAAAGACCTGCCGGTACTGCTCCCGGAAGACGCCGAGTTCAAGCCCACCGGTGAGTCGCCACTGAACTACAACGAAAAATTCGTGAATACCACCTGTCCGCGCTGTGGTTCACCAGCCAGGCGGGAGACGGACACCATGGACACCTTCATGTGCTCTTCATGGTATTTTCTGCGCTATACCAGCCCGCATTACCACCCATCCGCCTTCGACCCCGAGAAAGTAAACTACTGGCTGCCGGTGGACCTCTATACCGGCGGTGCCGAACACGCGGTAATGCACCTCTTCTACGCCCGCTTCTTCACCAAGGCAATACGAGATATCGGACTGGTAGACTTCGATGAGCCATTCACCCGCCTGTTTAACCAGGGCATTATCATTGCCGGCAAACATAAAATGAGCAAGTCGAGAGGCAACGTGGTCACCCCTGATGAGTATGTGGCTGAGATGGGAACCGACACCGTCCGCGCCTATCTCATGTTCGTTGCTCCCTGGGAGCAGGGCGGCGAGTGGAATGACAGTGGTATCGTTGGGGTGAACCGCTGGCTCAACCGGGTCTGGAATCTGGTGCTGGAAGAATACCGTAAGCGCCCGGAAACCGGAGAAGATGAGACAGCTGTCGCCGAGAAGGAGCTGGCGCGAATTACCCATCAGACCATAAAGAAGGTAACGGAAGACCTGGAGAAACTCCGCTTCAATGTCATGATTGCCGCGCTGATGGAATTTACCAATTATCTGAGCAAGGTCATGGAGACGGGTGCGGTGACCCCGGCGGCGTGGCGCACATCAATAGATCACTTACTGCTCCTCCTTGCCCCCTCCACCCCACACCTGACGGAGGAACTGTGGGAGCGTAGCGGTTATGAATACAGCATCCATAACCATAGCTGGCCGCAGTGGGACCGGGAGCTGGCTAAAGATGAAGAAGTTACCCTGGTCATTCAGGTGAACGGCAAGCTACGCGACCGCCTTGCGGTGCCACCGGCCATAACCGAGAGCGAAGCCAGGCAGATGGCAACGGAACGACCACGCGTCAAAACCCATCTGGACAACAAAGACATTGTAAATGTCATCTATGTACCGGGGAAATTGATAAACTTTGTGGTGAGGTAAGTAAAAGGAGTGCAGCTAGGCGTTATCGGCGGCGGTACGATGGGTGAGGCCATGCTCGCCGCCATTGTCAACAAAGGGCTGAACACCGCCGGGGAAATTTGTGTCAGTGACACTGATGAAGACCGCCGCCAGTACCTCGAGCAAACCTACGCCGTCAGGGTAACCGCGGATAACCGTCAGGTCGCCGACGAAAGCAAAATGATTATCCTGGCAATCAAGCCGCAGAACCTTGCCGATGTCATGGCAACGCTTTTTGGTCGGATTGAGCCGACCAAACTGGTCCTCTCCATTATCGCCGGCGCTAACGTCAACACCTTACGCCTGGGCCTTAACCACCGGCGCATCGTGCGCTGTATGCCCAACACACCGGCCCAGATTGGTCAGGGTATGAGTGTATGGACCGCCACCCCGGAGGCAACCGAGCCGCAGAAAAAAAAGGTGCGTTCCATCCTTAGCGCCATGGGTCAGGAAATGTATGTTGATGATGAGAAATACCTGGATATGGCTACGGCGATTAGCGGCAGCGGACCAGCCTATTTCTTCCTCTTTGCCGAAGCGCTGATTGAGGCTTCGGTAAGAATCGGTATTCCCCGGGATAATGCCGGTGAGCTGGTGCGGCAGACAATGATGGGGGCGGCACAGCTTATTGAGCAATCCGGCAGAACGCCCGCCGAGCTGAGAAAGATGGTTACCTCGCCCGGTGGCACCACTGCCGAGGCCCTGCTTCAGATGGAGAAAGGCGACTTCAATAAATTGGTCCTCCAGGCAGTTCAGGCAGCCTATAATAAGGCGAAGGAACTGGGCAAGCACGCATAATAATTTACCGGTTTCGTCTACCGGCTGTTCATTAATTTCAGTCGACTGAACCTCCTGTGAACAATAAAATAAATTCAATAAATTTAGTATTGACAAAATATTCGATAATTATTATAATTAATGTAAATCATATTAATGGGGTAGAATGCTGAATTATCAGACAAACCGGGAGAAAGACTTCGTAGAACAAGCCGGTATTGTTTTTGAACAAACCGGTCTGCCCCGCATGTCCGGCCGTATCTTCGGCCGGCTGCTTATTGCTAACCCTCCCTACCAAACATTCAATGAGCTCGCCGAAGCCCTGATGGCCAGTAAGGGCTCCATCAGCAGCATGACCCGCCTGCTTATCCAGATAGGACTGATCGAGCGTTTCACCATTCCCGGAGAACGGCACTGTTGCCTCCGCCTGCGGCCGGACAGCTTGCGGAATATGATTCAGCGCGGTCTTGAAGATGAAATCAAGATGTTCCGGCAGCTCGCGGAACGCGGACTGGATATACTGGCAGAAAATGCGCCTCCGGCGCGAACCTGGCTGGAAGAAATGCATACTACGTACACTTTCCTCGAGGGAGAATTCCCCACCCTGCTTGAGAACTATGAGAAACTTCGCAAACGGAATAAACTACCGGTCCGGCACGCTTTGAAAAAATAATCAAGTCGTCCGGGCAACATGGAGGACCCGAAATGAAAAGATGGAGAATCATCTCAGGTATTCTATTGCTATGTCTGCTTCTGCCCGGAGCTATTGCCTGCGCCGGAGGTGGTGATGGTGACCAGGCCAACATCCAGATGGTAAAGGTGGTACGAGGCGATATAACCGTGAGCGCCACCGGTAGTGGTAAACTGGAAACCTCCCGCGAGGTGAGCCTTGCCTTCGGTAGTGGCGGTACGGTAGACCAGATAAATGTTACCGAGGGCGAGTATGTTACCAGGGGACAGGAACTGGCCCGACTTGACACCACCCTCCTGGAACAATCAATTGATACGGCACAACAATCGGTTGACGCCACGGAACAGGCGGTAACCACCGCCGAACAGTCAGTGACCACTGCTGAGCTAACCGTTCAGGCAAGAGAACAATCGGTAACATCCGCCAAGCTAACATTGGCAGCCGGAGAGCTGGCCGTCACCGCTGCTGAAATTGACCTGGAACTGGCACAAAACAGCTACTACCAGCTGATTACTCCTTACCCTTATACCACACTCACCTTTGCCCTTCCCGATTCCCTGGCGGCGGTGCGAGACGCCCAGCAGCAGATAAAGACAGCCCAGGAAGAACTGAGGAAAGCCAATGCCGGCGAGGACTTCTCCCTGAGCGAGATAACCAACAATCTTAATCTGGCCAAGGAAAACCTGACCGACGCCGAAAACAAGTTATCCTACGGACTGGGTGAAGGGTCCAAACCCCCCAATATTAGCTACTGGACTCTCAGGAATACCCAGCTCCAGGCAGACAAAGCCCGGATAGCCTATGATAAGGCATTGAATGATATTGAGAACCTTAAGAACAATGTGGCGGTAGCTGAGAACACTCTGGAAAACGCCAAAAATAACCTGGAGATTACCAGGACCAACGTATCCGCCAGTAAAACCAACCTGGCCAAAGCTAAAAATGAACTGGACAGAGTCCGTGATGAGCTGGAAAAGGCGGTAATCGAAGCCCCGTTTGAAGGAATAGTAGCTATGGTTGGTGCCAAGGAGGGAGACACGGTTGCCTCACCAACCATGGCACCCTACACCATCATTCACCTGGTTGACGCCAGCATCATGGAGCTGGTGGTAGAAGTGGATGAAATAGATATGCCGGGAGTCAGGCTCAATCAGAAAGCAGTTATCAGCGTCGATGCGCTACCTGATGCTGAGTTTGAGGGCGCGGTCACCGCGGTGTACCCGCTGCCAAAGACCGTGGGTGGGGTGGTCCTTTATAATGTGAAAATTAGCCTCGACGTGACTGAGAATTCAGAACTCAAGGCAGGTATGAGCGCCTCAGCCGACATTATTATTGAAGAACATATCGACACGCTTCTCGTGCCAAGTCGCGCCGTTGTAGAAGACGAGTCGGGGAATACGCTGGTAAATGTCCTGGTCAATGATCAGACCGAACCGAGACCGGTGGTCACCGGACTCAGTGATAGTATACAGACCGAAATCGTCCAGGGCCTTAATGAAGGGGAAACGGTAATCATCGAACTGAGGACACAGCAACAGGCGGATGGAGGCATGTTCGGCTTCTAAGCATGAATCGAAACGATTGATTGAGTGAGCCATTATAATGATTAAAATCGAGAATGTAATCAAGACCTATCAGATGGGTAAAATTGAAGTGCAGGCGCTGCGGGGGGTGACATTAGCTATTGAACCCGGTGAAATGATCGCCATTATCGGCGCCTCCGGCTCCGGTAAATCGACATTGATGAATATTCTCGGCTGCCTGGACAAACCTACCACTGGTAACTACTTCCTGGATGGTGCTAATGTCGGTCGTCTCAATGATAACCAGCTTGCCGAATTACGCAACAAGCGCTTTGGTTTTGTCTTTCAGGAATATAACCTGCTATCAAGAGCAAGCGCGCTAGCCAACGTAGAACTGCCCCTCATCTACAGCAACCAGCGGCAGAGACGAAAACTGGCTTTGGAAGCACTGGAGCGGGTGGGGCTGGCCGGCAGGTCCAGCCATAAACCGACTGAGCTATCCGGCGGTGAGCAGCAACGGGTGGCTATCGCCCGGGCTCTGGTAAATAATCCGTCGCTTGTTCTCGCCGATGAGCCCACCGGTAATCTGGACAGCAAAGCCACCGAGGATATTATCTCTCTTTTCTGCCGATTGCATAGCGAAGGTATCACCGTAGTCCTGGTGACCCACGAGCCTGATGTGGCTGCCCGGACCAACCGGATTATCAGCCTCATGGACGGACAGATAACCAGCGATGACGAGAATGAATCCCAGAAGGTATGCACATATTAAACTATCGGGAGACTGCCGTTGAAACTGTTTGATTCTGTGGTACTCGCCATACGGTCGCTATTTGCTAACAAATTGCGCTCCGGATTAACCATGCTCGGCATTATCATCGGCGTAGGTGCCGTCATTACCCTGATGTCAGTAGGCAGAGGCGCCGAGGCTCAAATTACCTCCACCATTGAAGACATTGGCGCCAACACGCTCGCCGTCATCCCGCAGACGCCCGGCGCCCGGGGACTGGCCGCCATGCAGACAGCCACCCCCAGCCTGACCATAGACGATGCCGAGGCCATTCTCAACCGTGTCCCCTCGGTCACCGGTGTGGCTCCGGTATCGGAAAATTTCATTGAGATATCCTATGGTAATGAGAGCGTCATGGCGGTTGTTGAGGGGAGCACCCCCGAGTTTGAACAGCTATATAACTACTCGACAATTTCGGGAAATTTTTTCACTGACCGCGATGTTGCTACCAGAGAGACTGTCGTGGTCATCGGTGCTAAAATAGCCCAGGACCTGTTCGGTGATGATGATCCCGTAGGAGAAACGGTAAAACTCAGCGAACGCCGTTTTACTATTATCGGTGTGCTGGAGGAGAAGGGCGGACAGATGATGGGTGTCAGCATGGACGCAATGATAGTGGTACCCATTACCACCTACCAGGCAAGGCTTTTCCCCCGGCAAACACAGCGAGGTGAAGATGCCGTACAGACCATCGCCGTGAAGCTGGAGAGCACTGAACTGGCTCCTCTGGTCACCGCAGATATTACTGAACTGCTACGGAAACGGCACCATATCGGCGAAGATGAAAAAGATGACTTTGCCATTATCAGCCAGGAACAGATTGTAGGCATCTTTACCGAGATAACCGGGATATTTACCATCATTCTGGGGGCTATCGCCAGCATATCACTGCTGGTCGGCGGTATCGGCATTATGAACATCATGCTGGTCTCCGTCACCGAGCGTACCCGTGAGATAGGCATCCGCAAGGCAGTCGGTGCCAAACGACGTGACATCCTGATTCAGTTCCTTTTTGAAGCCTCAATACTGAGTCTCGCTGGCGGCGTAATAGGCATCATTGGCGGCTGGCTACTGTCAAGTATAATCGGTCTGATTGATTTAGGCGGGACAACCCTGCACACGGTAGTATCGCTCGATATCGTCATCCTGGCGGCATCCGTCTCTATTTTCATCGGCCTTGTCTCCGGCATGTATCCGGCACTGAGGGCCTCCCGACTCAACCCTATTGATGCTCTGCACTACGGATGATATAATGTGCCCAAACATGGATAATATTAGGAAAACGTAGTGAACTGGCTGGATATAGTCGTCCTTGTATTGATAATTGTTCCCGCCGTAATCGGATTAAAGATAGGGGTTATCAAGGCGGTACTTTCCCTCATCGGAGTGATTGTCGGTATTATCCTCGCCGGGCAGTATCATGAAGCCCTTGGCGGGCAGCTTACCTTCATTTCGCAGACAAATATAGCCGATATTGTTGCCTTCGCTCTCATCCTGTTTGCCGTAATGAT
Organism: uncultured Dehalococcoidaceae bacterium; assembly: GCA_964468755.1. Lineage (GTDB taxonomy): Bacteria > Chloroflexota > Dehalococcoidia > Dehalococcoidales > RBG-16-60-22 > CAYXWH01. The sequence goes on along the minus strand of CAYXWH010000035.1, from coordinate 3,075 downwards.
AGCCGCCGCCGTAATCGCCACGCTGCTGCACAAGATAGCCTCAATGGTTCTGCTGGGATGGGCTAATCACCTGGGGGGTGCTATCCTCGGCCTGATACTGGGTGCCCTGTTCTGCGGGGCACTACTGGCTATCTGGGTTAAATTCCTGGGCGCGGGAGCTACCATCACCGATTCAGTACTGGCTACCTTCCTGCTGGAACGGTTCCCGCTTATCCTGTCACTGCTGCCGGCCAAATTCGACAGCATCCGCCCGTTTTTCCAGTAAACAACTTCCACCCGGCAACAGTGAACGAACAACTCACTGACACTCCCCAATCACCGTGAGCAAGGGAAGTCCAGATTTACCACAAGTTTTAATTTTGACCGGCAAGACATGAACCATGAATACCGATACCGGCGCGCAACTAACCGGTCGACGGAGTTTCACCCGGATGCAGCTTTTTCCACTTCTCCAGTAGCGCTTCCCGGCTTTCCTGGTGTTCAGGGTCCGGCTCAGCAGCATCAACCGGGCAGACTTCAGCACATTTGGAAGACTCATGAGCACCGACACACTCAGTGCACTTATCGGGGTCGATTACATAAATGGTCTCCCCCTCACTAATTGCTCCATTGGGACACTCCGGTTCACAGGCTCCGCAGCTAATACACTCGTCGGTAATCTTGTATGCCATTTAATTTTCCTCCTATTTTCCGGGAATAATAAATTGCCTCTTCTGGTCCAACAAACCCTTACTCACTCGCTGCTTTCTGTCTGATAGCCTGCGCTACTTCTTCAGGCACAAGACAGCTGATATCACCCTTCAGACTGGCAACCTCTTTGAGCAGACTCGAACTGAGGAACTGGTACTCCTGACTGGACATGAAACAGACCAGCTCCAGAGTGGGGTCCAGCTTCTTGTTCATCATCGCCATCTCAAACTCTCTCTCAAAATCAGCACTCATACGCAGTCCTCGCACCATAACCGAGGCCTTTACCTCCCGGGCAAATTCAACGGTAAGTCCATCGAAAGACCGCACCTCAACATTGGGTAAATGGGCTAACGCCTGCTGGGCCAGCCTTACCCGTTCTTCAGTAGTGAAAAAGGTGTTTTTTGCCGGGTTGCACGCAATGGCGACAATTATTTTTTGAAAAAGCCTGGCGGCTCTGGTGGCAATGTTAATATGGCCGTTGGTTATCGGATCAAACGTACCCGGATAAATTGCTATGGTCACCGTTTCTACCCCTTTTGGTAAATTGCTATGCAGCTATCCCCGTGACGGTGCTCTTTGATGAGGGATAATTCGGCATAACTGGAAGTCAGTTTCAGGCGAGGAGAATGGGTTACTACCACTACAGAACTTGCTCCAACCAGACGTGAAGTAGCCAGCTTGGTGATAACATTACCTATCTTAGAATCAGAATAAGGCGGGTCCATTAATATGATACTGTACTCCTTCGTAAGAAAGGAAATTGCTTTGTCTACAGCACAGCAATAAACGCGAGCTTGAGCATCCAGCTTTGTCTTTGCTAAATTTTCCCTTATTATAGCACAACATTTGGGGTTACTTTCAACAATATCAACCCAGCCAGCACCACGGCTTAACGCCTCGATCCCCAAAGCACCGCTCCCCGAAAACAAATCCAGCACCTCATCCCAATTATCAGCAATCGTGGCGAGAATAGAAAATATCGCCCCTTTTACCAGATCAGTCGCCGGGCGAGTAGTGGTACCCCTGGGAAATTTTAGTCTATGTCCTTTCGCCTTTCCTGCAATTACTCGCATTCTGTATGTCTAGTAACATTCAGTTACCGTCGATCTGCTCTCCGTATCTCAAAGACCCGGGTCATGGTCCATCCATACTACAACAAATAATAGGATAACTTCTGGGAACGGAATTGTCAATAATGGAGGTTTTATTTGCATTTGGTTGAACAAATTTATAAGAAAGGAAAGGAATTATGAGGAACTGGATTAAAGGCTTGATAACACGGATAAGAAATAGTGGATACCGATTATCAAAAACACGATTTGAGCAACAACGGTACTTATTGAAATCAGATACCACACCCAAATATTTACTCTGCCCTCATTGTCTTGGAAAAGTCGCAATATGCCACTTTCAACCCAACGAACAACACCAAGAGCAAGAAACCACCAGAAAAGCGCACGTGCAAGGTCAGGAGTGTGAGGGTTGTCAGGAAACCAAAGAATAGCTATAAGAGCACCAAATATGAATAGGATTGATAGAGAGCGTATTGGCAATTCAAAACTTGGCATGGCAGAAAAATTATAACATAAACTTGGTTTAATACAAGGAGGGGTAACAAATGAATAATATTAAATGCCCATATTGTGATAGTAGTGAGGGAATATCTAAATACGGTACATATAAAGGCGTGCAACGGTACTGGTGTAAAATCTGCCAACGCAAGTTCAAAGCTGATGATACTACCTTTCATATGAAAACATCCGCTAACCAAGTAACATCGGCACTCAATATGTACTATGAAGGCATGAGCATCAAGGCTATTCGCAGGAACTTACAGCAAGAATATGGCAATATGCCTTCACCCGCTACCATCTATGAGTGGATACAGAAGTACACCCAGTACGCTACTGATAGCATCAAGGGTTATCAGCCTAAGAAAATAGGCGATACTTGGATAGCGGATGAGACAATTATTGAGATAGATGGGCAGAATGTCTGGCTATTTGACATTATAGATGATAAGACACGCTTCCTGTTGGCAACTCGCATTGCCCGTAGTCGCACAACCCGTGATGCTCAGATGCTCTATGATAGAGCCGTCAAAACAGCAGGCAAAGAGCCAGACAAGGTTATTACTGATAAGCTAGCCTCTTATCTAGACGTGCGATATGGCAAAGACACAGAGCATATTCAGAGTAAGCCATTTGCGGTTGAAGATAATACCCAGATGATAGAACGCTTCCACAGTACGCTTAAACAGCGCACGAAGGTTATGCGTGGGTTAAAGAATATTGAGACTGCGCACGACTTTATTCTAGGCTGGCTGGTGCATTATAACTATCTCAGACCACATACAGCCTTAGATGATAAGACACCCGCAGAAGT
>CAYXWH010000034.1:0-20064 GCA_964468755.1 uncultured Dehalococcoidaceae bacterium | reverse complement strand
CCTTCATCAGCGGTAATATCGGCAATCCGTCCGCCGACCTCTACCGCAATCGATACATCCCTGGCCTCGATGAATCCGGAAGTAACCAGCTCCGATGAGGAATCGGAGGAGTGAGTCCCGAACGCCCACCACAGTCCAACAGCAACCGCTATCAGAACAATGAAGACAATAGCCAATCTGGTTCTTTTCATATCGCCCTCCATATAGTATAATTAATGTAATATATTAAATCATATAATACAATATTATATAAATAACCCTTGACATTGTCAATACTTTTTTATAAAATTGATACAAAAATTACAAAAAAATGACCGGCACATACCTCGGAGGCAGAAAATGGACGGATTTGAGCGCAGGAAGGAACAAAAGAAACAGAGCATTCGCCAGGCGGCTCTGGAGTTATTTCAGTCCTATGGTTTTCGACGGGTCAGTATCGGCGAGATAGCCCACAAGGCCGGGGTGTCTCCGGTTACCATCTATAACCACTTTGGCAGCAAGGAAGCGCTGGTGCGTGATGTGGTCAAAACGCTCTTCCTTGATTTGATGGAAAGATACCGGGCAATAATTAAGGGAGAAGGGTCGTTCCTGGAAAAACTGGAGACAATCGTTTTCGATAAGTGTGAGATTGCCAGCCAGTACCAGGGGGAGTTGTTGCGTACGGTAGTTGCCGGAAACCCGGAAATCCGGCAGTTTATCGAGTCCATCTGGCAGAATGAAATCACTCAGCTTATGTTTGACGTAATCGAAGACGGTAAGAAAGAGGGCTGTATTAAACCGGAGATTTCCCCGGAAGCAGCCATGGTTTATCTGGAAATATTACGCCAGGGTTTATACAATAGTCCGGTCCTCCTGGGCAGGGTGGAAAACAATCCCAAGCTGATGGCTGACCTGATAACCCTGTTCACCTATGGCTTTAACGGGTAAGACCGGGCAGTCCGTCAATCTTCAAAGAGGTTCCGGCGAAATATGCAGGTGAAGGTGAATAAACTTTAATTTACGATGAGCCAGGGATTCTAATTTTTGCTTTCAACGGTTATTTTCAGCGGTCTATCTGAGGGCAAGTGGCTCATCGTTTCCCGGCGCGGCTTGTGGTATAATCGGTTGATGCTTGGCCAGTGTATTTGGGAAAAGGAGATGCCGGGTATTCTCAGTGTCTTAGACGAAAAGAACGGGCGATGACCAATCAGGAAGTCCGGCAACCGTCGGGTTCGAAACCAGGGTTGTTCTACGGCTATATCGTGGTTGTGGCTGCGTTCTTTGCCATGGTAGCCCTGTACAGCACCCGTGCCGTCTTTGGCGTTTTCTTCAAGCCAATTCTCGCCGACTTTGACTGGACCAGGGCGATGATATCCGGAGTCGTCTCGGTTTCCATGATTATCCAGGGCTCGCTGGCGGTGGTCATGGGGGGACTTACCGATAGGTTTGGTCCCCGGGTGGTACTGACACTATCCAGCTGCCTGGTCGGTCTGGGCTATTTGCTCATGGCGCAGACCGGTTCCCTCTGGCAGCTATATTTATCCTACGGATTAATTCTTGGGGTTGGCATGGGTGGGGTCATGGTGCCACTGTTGTCGACGGTAGCCCGGTGGTTTGTTACCCGAAGAAATCTTATGTCGGGCATTGTCGTCACCGGTATAGGTATCGGCGGGCTGATTACACCGCCGTTGGCTGACTGGTTGATTGCTGCCTATGACTGGCGTGTTGCCTGCGCGGCTCTGGGCGGCGCAGTTCTGGTAATTGGTGTTGTGGCGGCGCAGGCATTGCGGCGTAACCCGGCCCGGATGGGGCAGTCATCCCGACCGATGAGCAAAGGCGGCGAGCCAAGAACACTATCAGCACCTGAGGGAATTCCCTTTAAAGAGGCAGCCAAGACCGGGCAGTTCTGGTTGTCGGTGGCTATATATTTGTGCCAGGGGTATTGCCTGTTTTCGATTATGGTGCATATTGTGCCGCATGCGACCGACCTGGGAATTTCTGCCACCGGTGCGGCTACCATTTTGGCGGCTATGGGTGGGGCGGGCATTATCGGTAATCTGGTGCTGGGTGGTGTCGGTGATAGAATCGGGAATAAAATGGTCTGTGTTATTGGCTCCATTCTAACCGTTGCCAGCTTGTTCTGGCTGATTTCAATTACCGAATTCTGGATGTTTATTCTCTTTGCCATTATCCTCAACTTTGCCGTAGGTGGTATAACCACCGCCGAGTCACCTCTGGTGGCGACGCTTTTTGGGATGAGGTCACACGGCATGATACTGGGCATGGTGAGTTTCGGCTTCACCATTGGCGGTGCCCTCGGCCCGTTTCTGACCGGTTACATCTTTGATGGTACCGGCAGCTATCAGCTGGCTTTTGTGGTTTGCGCCGCTATCGGCACGGTTGGTCTTATATTGGCAGCGTTGCTGAGACCGGCTACCGGGGAGCGGGGCAGGGTGTAGGCGCTTTCAGGGTATGCCTCATGCCGGTTTGCCGTTAAACTGGAGGCAAAAGTAGACTGCTTCGTTTGGCATTGGCTGCGGTTGCACTATAATTATTATATAATTTTGGTTGAGAGGGTGCGGAGATGGTAGGTCCGGCGAAGCTCTACATCGGCACATCCGGCTGGTCGTATCCCCGGGGTGAGGGGACATGGACCGGCTATTTCTATCCTGCCGGCAAAATCAATGAACTGGAGTATTACCGCCAGTTCTTTAATACTGTGGAGATTAATAGCTCTTTTTACCGGCCGCCAAACCCGGGGTATGCGTATAACTGGGTACGTCGCGTTCCTGATGATTTTCTCTTCACGGTGAAGCTATGGCAGAAATTTACTCACCCCAGGATGTACCGGGAAGCCACCGGTGAAGAAGCGGTTATAGCTCAGAAGGACGTTGATGTGTTTAACCGCAGTATCGAGCCCTTAGCCAGATCCGGTAAATTGGGCGCTTTACTGGCACAGTTCCCGCCCGGTTTTAAGAATGATGCCTACGGGAAGCAGGTGCTGTATGCGGTGATCAGAGCGTTTCGCCAGTACCGAATGGCGGTGGAGCTGAGACACCGGAGTTGGAGCGATGATGACGAGACCGCGCGGTTGCTCAGCGAAAACAATGTTGCCTGGGTGCACGTTGATGAACCCAGGTTCAAGTCCTCGGTGGCGGCGGACTTGCCGATAACCGCCGATATCGCCTATTTCCGCTTCCACGGCAGAAATGCCGAGACGTGGTGGACGGGAGACAGTGAAACCCGCTACCGGTATTTATACTCGACGGAAGAGATAGTGGAGTTAACCGATAGGGTGAGGTCGGCGGCGGAGCGGCCCCGGTTGCTGTTTGCCTTTTTCAATAATCACTGGCAGGGGTATGCCCCGAGGAATGCGGTTGATATGATGAAAGCCCTGCAACTGCCTTTCCAAGATATTCCGGTCCAGATTCCGCTAAAGGAAGAAGAGCCGGCGGAGGAATGAAGTACAGGCGGCTCGCTGATATTGGTTATTGATCTAGGTAGAATCGGACTTCATGGAACGAACATCGGAAGACAGCACCTTTACCGGTATAACTCTTTGCCGTGACAGGTAGCTGTTATCCTTAAAATACCGGTAAAGGGCCAGGACTGTTTTGATTAGATTGGTTATCATGGCACTATGTCCCTTTCCTTGCATTTTTATTGTCTTCGGCACTATTCACTCAACAAGAGCCTTGGTTGCTGAGAATGCCGGGAGATTTGAGGTATACGCTCTGGTAGTCAGTTAATCATCGTCTTCTCCGTGCCCCCATCCGGCCTGGAAGGTACTACCGGACATGGTAAAGGCGCTATCGATGATGCTGCCGACATGTCCATCTGCGGTAGGCACAAAGATAACCCAGGCCTGGAAATCACCTGCGTCCTGTGCTTTTTCAACAGAATGCCATTTCCCCTGTATGGTGAGTTTGGGCAGCAGGGTGCCAAAGGGGGTCGGCACCAGTTCCAGCGGTTCGGTGGTGCCGGATACCTTCAGCATAGAGTCGCCTGATTCCATGGTCCCGATGAAAGTGCCGGCCTGGGTATCCAGCTTGAACTTCCCCTGGTAGGTCAGGGTGAAATCGCCGGAGAGGTCTCCTGATAATACGCCGGAAACCTCCCGTTCGGTAACGCGCCACCACCCGCTTTTACCCATGGGAAACACGGTGCCCGGTGTTATGTCAGTGATGACTCCCTCTGCCTGAAATGAGGTATGGTTATTCTGTGCCAGAGCCATAGTCGGGACCAGGAGAGGAATTAGCAGGGCTAAAACCAGGCTGAATACTATAATCCTCTTTTTCATGTTTCTCCACTCCTTTCGTCTCAGTGCAAGATGTATATAGACGGGAATATAAACCGGTCATTTTTTATCTTATGCCTTGGTTATGGTGTACTCCTTGGGGTTTGATGTGGCTGCAGCCATTAATTTCTCAAATTCAAATCCCTGCTTATTACAGAGCCGCAAACAGGCGTTCACCACCTCGGAGTCATAGAGTATGTTTCTTTGTTCCGAAATTTCTTGCAGAGCGGCGTCCAACCCCAGTGCGGGCCGGTAGGGCCGGTGGGATGACATCGCTTCAACCACATCGGAGACAGCCAATATCTTTGCCTCGATTAAAATCTCTTCATCACACAGTCCTTCGGGGTAGCCGCTCCCGTTCAGTCGTTCGTGGTGTTGCCGGATAGCCCGGGTAACCGGCCAGGGAAATTCTATCCGCTCCAGGATTTCATAGCCGACTTTCGGGTGGTTTTTGATCAGGCTAAATTCATATTCGCTTATTTTACCCGGCTTGCTGAGTATCTCGGCCGGGATAGCCACCTTGCCAACATCATGGAGAAGCCCGGCAATGTAGATTCCCATTACCTGCCATTCGGAAATGCCCATCTCCCTGGCAATGGCACGGGCGAGTTCGGCAACCCGCCGTTGGTGACCAGCCGTGTAGGGGTCTCTCGATTCTACTACCAGAGACATCGCGTGAATAATGCCGTCCGTGGCTTGTTGCAGTTGGCTGTGTTCTCTCTTGACACTGTCATAGAGGCTGGCGTTTTCAATGTTTACCGCGACGGCACTGGCTACCATTTTGAGCAATTGACGGTCTTCATTCGAGTAGGGTTCTCCGGAGCTTTTACTGGCCAGCAGCATGGTGCCTATAAGGTGCCCGTTATTCTTCAAAGGCAACAGGAGTTCGATAGCATTCCTGTTCAGGTGGGTGCGGTCGCTATCCGGCAGGCTGTTAAGTGACGGTATAATGTCAATATCATTGACGTCAATAAGGTTGTCCTGGTATTTCATGGTAGCTATCAGGGGACTGCTGGCTGAAAACGATATTCGTCCGTTACCCTTCTGCCCGCACGATGAGCCGGTAATGAAGTTACCAGTCGTGGGTGACGGTAACAGGAGGTAGACACCATTACTCTGCATGCCGTTGGCGACCGTCGTCACCAGCGACGATGATAATTGTTTTAAATCCAGGTCCCCCTTGGTTTCCATGGTAAATTTCTTGAGTGCCTGAATGTGGTTGTACCGCTCGCGGAAAAACCACCGGTCGACAATGCGCTGTACCCTGGATAAAACCGGTTGAAATACCGCGGCGACGATGAAAACAGCGGCCAGGGTAATCACTATGGATATCGGGTTCATCATTTCCTGGAATATGCTGCTGACAAGAAAGATGAGACTGCCGAAGACGCCGAAAATCAGCATGCTGGTCAGCGAGTAAGTTGCCCCTTTCCTGAGGACCACCCGTATTTCCATGAGCCCATATTTCAACATGGCAATCGTGGCCAGGATGCAGAAAAGTATATTCCCGATGATACCCAGCGGATACATATTCAAGCCCAGTGAGGGCAGGTAATCGGTAGTACCGCCGACAAACATGGCAATGATGCCGGCAATGATGTACTGGTAACGGGTTCGTTCATCAATGATTCGTGACCGCTTGCAGTACTTGATGAGCCTGGCCAGACCAAGGGAAAGCGGTATATACACGCACAGCACGTACAGGAAGAAAAGGGGACCGATTATCGGGGCTTTACCGTACCACATCGTCTGCATACCCTTGACGATAAGCCCGGATGGGAGCATGGCCAGTAGAGCGAAATAAGCAATAGAGAGTGGGAGCAGTATCCGCTTTGGTGATTTGGCGTCGGTCAGGGTCACGGTAAACAGGTAGAAGCACAAAGCGGCGCTGAGTATTGCCCCGAAAACGAATTTTTCCCAGAAGAGCGCGTCTACCAGACTGGTGCTGGCGCGCATCATGAAAATAAAGAAGCCCCACAACGCCATGAACAAGAGGAACAGCGCGAAGGGTTTCCGGGCAATATGCCGCTGCCCGCTGATGGTCAATAGCACCAGTAGCGCCGAGCAAAACGATAATTCAATTAGCGGTATTACGATATACATATTTACTTCAAACCCCTGGCCATGGGACAGCGGCTAGGCAATGTAAGTGGGTTCCCGGCTGCCTATAGTGAGAAGCTCCCTGATGACATCATCAGACGCGTTCATTCTTGGTGGTCGGCGCTGGGCTAATTCCGCGCCATACTCAAGCCTCTCTCGATAGAATTCCTGGAATGTCCCCGGACAGAGTACCGTTACCTCGAGCGGCTGTATTTCCATCATGACTGCCAGGTCATGGTAGTACCGGTCAGTATCCATCAGTTCGCTGTGTACTATTGATGCCAGGTCGGCTTGCTGGTAGTCGTGGTTGGTCTCAATATACAGGTGTAATGTCGGTTTACCCTGCTTGATTTCCTTGCGAATGGTCCAGTCTTCGTAGTGCAGACCGGCATTGGCAATTGCCTGGGTGATGGTTTTCTCGCTTATGCGGGTGAAACCGGCAATGTCAATCAGGTCGTCCGCCCTCGTTTCGAATACCATTTGCGGGAGACAGATTTCAGCTTCTTCGTCGGATAGCGCAGTGATCCGGAGAAGGTGCCCCAGTCGATATCTGATAAAGGGCATTCCGTAAAAACTGGTAATTACCAGTTCATACCGCTCGTTGGCTTTTACCTCGGGAAGCAGTACCGTCTGCGGTTCGTAAAAAACATCGCTCTTGGCTTTCAGCCATTCCGTTTCCGGTATGAACTCGAAGAAATTGGAGTGAGGAATAAAGGTCAGCCCTTTTCGTGTCCAGCTCTGGAGAGCAATGATGCCGGCCTCAGTGCAGGCATGAAATTCATAGGGGTAGGCGCCCCAGTCCTTGAATACCTGTTCTCTGTAAACGCTGGTATCAATTCCCCAGCCGATGAGCGCTTTCACGGGCCACAGGTCCTTGGGCAGTACACTCCGTTTCTCCAGCTTGCTCTGTAAGAATGCCCGGGAAACCCGGTAAAACTCACCCGGATGGAGAAAATGCCTGGACATCCGACTCCTTTTTGAGAGCCGGTGAAAGTCATTGCCGGTCTTTACCAGCACGCTGGTCATGGCAACCAATATATCCATACCGGTCCGGAGGGATGTCTGAAAGCCGTGGGTGACTTTTTCTTTGAACTCCAGGCTATCGTGCGTGTCTGGCGGGAGCACCGGCTTGAGATTGAATATCTCACTGGCTCCCGAAGCCAGTATTCCGGAAAGGTAGGGTCTGGGGGCTACATTATAGAGAACTTTATCGCCCTCGGCAATTGAGCTCCGCCCCCGGTATTTGGAGCAGGCAAGGATAAATGCTGACATAAGGTTATCGAGCGACCGGTTATAGGCTTCGAGCGTGTACGGGGCGCGTCGGGACGTTCCTGACGCACCTGAAGTATACGCCCAGGCATATGGTTTTTGCGGGAGGCAGTCCTCATTCCCCGGCTCCACCTCGGGGAGGTAGTCTTCATAAGTAGTCAGAGGTACCGAGCGGCGGAACTCGTCCACGCTTTGCGGGACCTTGCCGCCGATAAGCTTTTTACCCAGTGGACACTGGCTTACCTTCTCAATTTGCTGCATTAAGAGCGATTCCTGGATTGACATGAATTGGGGAACGGAAAGATCAAGAAACCCGCAATATTTCTTCCAGTTCCGGTCATTTTCCGATTTTACGATGGGGCATTTCATGGGTTGCCTGACTCCCTTCTTTTCACTTTACAGCAGGCGTACTACTTTGCTTACCGGGAGAAATAACCACGTGAGCGCTTTCCAGGTTGGTTGTTGCTCACTGGCTGGGGATCTGGATTGGCTTTTATTCGGTACCGCATAGTACTATGCCATTAGTACTTAAAGTATACGCAGCCAGAGATTGGCAAGGAACGTTACCTTGGTACTTTTACACAGGTACTTTCGTCTGGATTTGAGCCTGGAGAGGGGGCAGAGAGGCCAGTGAGCTTCAGCGGGAAAGAGGCGACAATCGGTTTTGTTCGCGGGGCGCTGGTGAAGCCGGGGGCGCCTCATCGGCGCCGGTCTCGGAGATTTCTCCCAGGTTGAGCCAGCCCCTTCGAATAGCCAGCACGACGGCATGGGTGCGGTCATTGGCGTTGAGCTTGCGCATGATAGAGGCAATGTAGTTCTTTACCGTCTGTTCGCCGACGCTAAGGGCATAGGCGATTCGCTTATTTGAGTTTCCCTCGGCAATGAGCTTCAGTATTTCCGCCTCGCGCCGGCTCAGTGGGGTGACCAGTGTATCGATGTCATTTCCCATCATGGTGAGGTTGTGAAATAACTGCAATATCTTTTCCGCGGTATTTGGCCTCTCCAGCAGGCTATCGTTTATCGGGTAATGTCCTTCGCCGATTCTCCTGAAGGTGCCGATGAGTTCTGCCGCGTCCGCGTTTTTACTGATAAAGGCAGCCGCGCCCAGTTTAATTGCCTGAAAGAGCTGGTCATCATCAATGGCGGGGCTGACCATAGTCACCGCCACCTTGGGGCAGCGTCGTGAAATCTGCCGCGCGATACCGAAGCCGCTGAATAACGGCAGGCCCACATCCACCATTGCGATATCCGGCATGATGCTCTCAATGGCTTTCCAGGCATCAGTGGTAAGCGGAGACTCGCCCACTACCTCCATGCTATCCTTGAGCGCCTGCCGTATTGCCTGGCGGTAAAGCGGCTGATTATCCACGATATAAATGGTCAACCTTCGCGGTTCTTCCTCCGGTGCTGGCTGCTGATGATTCTTATCCATACTCCTTATTTTCCCTGTCGGTAGTGGGGTGGTTGCTCCTACCTTAATGCTTTGGTGATAAATAAAAGATAAAATTCAGCCGCGCTGGTGTAACAATTTTGTAAATAATCGGCCAGTCCGTCTTTGGAGAATAAATACCCGGCTGGAACACTATGGGGAGTTATTTACGCCATCAAGAGGAATTTTTACCGGTAGGCACTGTTTTAGCATAATGAAAAAGGGAAGCCAGCGGCTTCCCTTCACCCGGTAGAACCATGGTTGACTGCTATTACCGTGGCGCCGGCACCGCCCGGGCAACTTTCCGGCCAAGCTGCCGGCACCGGTCCAGGTCATCCGGTTTCGGTTGCCATTTGGCTCGCACGCCGTCGGCAACTACCGGGATTTTGCTGCGGCTGAGATGTTCCTCAAGTATGGATACCGCTTCTCCGCTCCATCCGTAGCAACCGAATGCCGCTCCTATCTTGTTCTGGAAGCGGAGCCCTTTGAGGTCTTCAAGTATGGGACTCAGTGTCGGTAAAAGTCCCTGATTGAAGGTCGGTGAGCCGATAATGATTGCCCTTGCTTTGAACACCTCGGTGTTGACGTCATTACGGTCAGCAACCGCCATGTGAAATATCTTATAAGGGATACCCTCGGATGCCAGGCCAACGCCAATTGCCTCAGCCATGCGGCGGGTTCCGTCCCACATGGTATCATACAGGATTACCGCGCTGGGCTCCGGTTCCTGGGCAGCCCACTGCTGGTACTTCTGCACAATTTGTACAGGGTCTTGCCGCCAGATAATGCCGTGGCTCGGCGCAATCATGGCAATGGGCAGGTCAAGCGCCAGCACTTCTTCAATCTTTTTCAACACCAGGCTGCTGAACGGGGTGAGTATATTGGCGTAGTACTTCAGGGCTTCCTGGTACAGCTCTTCCTGGTTTACCTGGTCGTTGCAGTGGGATGAGCTGGCATAGTGTTGCCCGAAGGCGTCATTGGGCATCAGGATACTGGCGCCGGTCAGGTAGGTGAACATACTGTCCGGCCAGTGGAGCATGGGAGCCTCAACAAAGAGGAGGTCATGCTCACCAATGGGCAGCCTGTCCCCGGTTTTTACCGCCCTGAAGTTCCACGACTGGTGGAAATGCCCCTCAATGCTCTCCCTGCCCCGCTGGGAGACCACGACCGTTGCCTTCGGGGCGTGCTTCATAACTGCCGGCAGGCTGCCGGAATGGTCAACCTCGGCATGGTTGGCGACCACTATATCGATTTTCGCCGGGTCGACAATCTCACTGATGTTGTCGATGAGCTGGTCCTGGAACGGGCCCCAGACCGTGTCCACCAGGACCGTCTGTTCATCGGTGATAAGGTAGGCATTGTACGAGGTCCCCCGGTGCGTCGATAGCTCATGACCGTGAAATTTCCGTATTGCCCAGTCCACGACACCTACCCAGTACACACCTTTGGCAAGCTCGGTAACCATGGCTCACACCTCCGCTCGCGTGGCTATTGGATTTGGCAGCTATTTATGCCGCGTGGTCAGTCTATCTTTTCAAATTCGCTCCTGGTTGCCCCGCAGACCGGACAGTTCCAGTCCTCGGGAAGCTGGTCAAATGGCGTTCCCGGGGCGATGCCGCCGTCCGGGTCACCGATTTCCGGGTCGCAAATCCATCCGCAGACCGTGCACCTGTACTTTGCCATGGCTGGTGCTGACTCCTTTTTCTCTTCAATATAGCTCGGGGCTGTTTTGGGGGTAGTGCCTCGCTTGACCTGGTGGTAGTATTCATAGGTCATACACGCCTTGTCGCTGATTACCTCGGCGCCGGTTACCTCGCCGACGAATATGGTGTGGGTACCCACGTCCATCTCCTTGATGACGTTCGCTTCCAGATAGGAAACGGCGTTGTCGGTCACAATCGGCGCGCCGGTCTCGCCTGTCCGGTAGGTAATCCCGGCAAGTTTATCGGTGTCCCGGCCCGACTTGAAGCCAAAGTGACCTATGAAAGCCAGCGGTGTATCCTGGCAGAGCACCATAACGGCAAAGACCCGGCTTTCCCGGATATAATCCCAGGTAAGGTTGTTCCGGTTAATACTGACCGCGATAGTTGGTGGTTCTGAGGTTATCTGGAATACGGTGTTGGCAATTTGCCCGTTGAACCGGTCTCCCTTCCTTGAGGTTACCACGTACAGACCGTACCCCAGGCTATGCAGCGCTTTCAGGTTCATCGCTCACCTATGGTTTAGTTATTTCCTTGCCAAACAGTACCCCAGAATAATACGGCTAAGGTGATAACCAAGTCATAAAATGAGCTGAGAAAAAGTTACAAATCTATGCCATTTGGGAATGACGCGGTATTCCGTCGGGGGATATCTTGCACAATGTCCGGCTTGTCTTCGGCGCGGTCGTTTTTGTGGAGGGGTAGCGTGAAGAAAAAGGTCGAGCCGCGGTCTGGATCCGATTCCACCCAGATGCGCCCTCCGTGAGCCTCGACCAGCCTCCGGCACACCAGCAGACCAAGTCCGGTCCCCCGGGTTACTTCAGGTCTGGACCCTTCCAGTCGCTGGAATGGCGCAAATAGCCTCGCCTGGTCGAACAGAGAGATACCGATTCCGCGGTCTCGGATCGCAAAGACCAGGTTCTCCCCCTCTTGCCTGGCGGAGACGCGTATCTTGCCTCCCTCCGGAGAGTATTTTACCGCGTTTTCCAGTAGATTGTGGAGAATGCGTTCCAGTCTAAGGGGGTCGGCGTAGACCTGAGGAAGTTGCCTCGGAATAGATATGATAAATTGATGTGCTGAAGACTGCCGCCTTATTTTAGCCACGGTATTCTGAACCAGGTTTTTTACCATGACGGGTTCAGCATAGAGAGACAGGCGGTTGGCTTGAGCTCGGGACAGTTCCACGAGGTTTCCTACCAGGTAGGACATCGCTTCAGCTTCCAGAGCGGCGTCCTGCAACAGTTGATCGGTTTCTTCCGTAGAGAGACGGGCGCCCTCGGTCAGTACCGTGTTCACCGCTCCGGTAATCACCGTAAGCGGGCTGCGCAGCTCGTGGGAAACAAGGCCGATGAACTCGTCTTTGAGCTGGTCAAGCTCCTTGCGGTCAGTGATGTCCTGACAATACTCCAGCATCTGGATAACATTGCCCTGGCTATCGAAAATGGGGTAGCCGTGAAACTCAATGATTCTTTTATTTCCATACCAGTCATAGTGAATATGCTCCGTGGTAGCCGGTTTTCTGGTCTCCTTCACTTCAGCGAGGGGACAGAGATGCTCGGGACCCTGGCACGGTTTACCTATGCTGTGGGTAAGAGTATAGCACTTCTGGTTCCGAATCCATCTGCCCCGGGGACGGGCGGCGGAGTTGGCCATGACCACCGTATAATCGCTGGCATTGACCACGTAGAACGGATTGGTGAGCGACTCCATTGTCCGTTCCAGCAGTTCTTTTTGCTGACGAATTTTCTCCTCAGCCAGCTTGCGCTCGGTGATGTCCTGTACACCGGCAATTGCTCCCGTATAATTGCCGTCCTCGTCAATAACCGGCGATGTGTCCAGTATTGCGTAGATTCGGGATCCATCCTTGCGGAGAAATTCGAACTCGTGCTGTTCGGTAACGCCTCGCTGGCGACGCTTTAAATGGAGAGTGGCAATCGCCATGCCCTGTTTGTCCATGAAAGAGAACAAGTGTTTGCCCAACATCTCTTCAGTGATATATCCCAGCATCTCAGCCATACGGGGATTGACAAAAGTGGTGAAAGCATCCTGGTCAATAACCCAGATGCCGTCGTGGATACTCTCGATTAACCGGCGGTATTTCTCCTCGCTTTCCT
This sequence comes from uncultured Dehalococcoidaceae bacterium, assembly GCA_964468755.1. Taxonomy (GTDB): domain Bacteria; phylum Chloroflexota; class Dehalococcoidia; order Dehalococcoidales; family RBG-16-60-22; genus CAYXWH01. The sequence continues at coordinate 7,176 of CAYXWH010000034.1, read as the reverse complement.
GCAGCGCTTGCTCGGCTTGCCTGCGCTCGGTGATATCGTGCATATTGGAGATGAATCCTCTCACCACAGGATTGTTGAGTCGGTTAATTCCCATGCCTTCGATTACCCGCCATGTGCCGTCTTTATGTTTGCATCGGCACTCGGTGACTACCGGGGCACCGGGCTTGTGAGTGGCTGCCTCGAAACCTTGGGCAATCAGGGGAAGGTCATCCGGGTGCACCAGGTCAATACTTGGTCTGCCAATCAACTCCGCTGGCTTGTATCCCAGTACCCGCTCAACTGAGGGGCTCAAATAGCGGATAATACCGTCCTGGTCGACAATCTGTATAATGTCTGAGGAGTTTTCGGCCAGAGCCCGGAAATGCTCTTCGCTCACTCTCAATTTCTGCTCTGTCTGCTTGCGGTCGGTAATGTCCGTCAGTTCCCAGCGGCTAGCCCTCACCCGACCTTTTTTATCATATGTTGGCCGTACTGACAAACTGGTCCATATCTTATTGCCGTCAGCCCGGTGCATCTCTAACTCTTCATTGTAAATCTCTTTACCGGTATGAAACCGCTGTAAAATCTCCTGTGCCTTCGCTTTGCCACTTGGTGTATCCGCGCAGAAGTCCAGGATTGGCCGTTTGATCAAATCATTCCGGCTATAGCCAAGAAGTTGTTCGGCACTGCGATTAGCCTGCCCGATATAGCTGTCGGCTCCAACGGCCAGGTACGCGCTGGGTGCCTCTTCGTACAGGTCTCGATATTGTTCTTCACTGTGCTTCAGGTTTCTGAACAGAAGGTCATATGGCTTGACGAGCCCGGTCTCAATAATGGCTTTATAGATGAGATAGAACGAGATGATTTTCAGCAAGTGACCGATGAGGTTCGGCAAACCAGTAGGGCTGGCGTAAAATGTGAATGACAATTCTGAAAAAATAGTCACGATGATGGCGGCGAACAGCAGTCGCAGTAATCCGGTATCGAACTCCCTGCGTTTTCGAAACATTACCAGGACCGCCCCGGCTAAAATACAAGAAATGATATACTCGCTTATTATCTTAAAGGGGGTAAGCCCGGAGCCTTCGATAAATGTGACCGGAAAGATATTCCAGTAGAAAATGGATGCCAGCAAAAATGCGGTAACCACGCCGTAGCCGAGAAGTATGAAGTGGCCGCTTAGTTTACGACCGATAAGCAGTGGGGCAACGAGCAGAGAAAGACTTTCGATATACCGGGCAATAATCCAGAGTTGGGCGGCCAAATTAGTCCCGTATCCCGGAAACACCCCCATACCGGGGTAGGCAAGCGTATGAACCAGGTCCATAGTGCCGATGAACAGGTAGGCAATGCCGATAATGACGAAGTAGCTATTATCCAGAAATCGGCGCGAATTCCAGGCAATAAAGAAAATGCTACAAGCTACAACCACACTGAATACTTCGGCAAGGCTATGGAAAAGGAGATAGTTATACAAGCTGGACAGGTAAAGACCCAGTAAGGCTATTGCGCCGGCCAGGATGGGTATGTACCTGCGCGGCTTTCTTATTCCCATTAGCGGTGAATAGACCTTAATCATGATTGCTCTCGATGCAGATAATACGACCATAGTATCTGCACGTCAAGTCCTCTAATCCTGGTTGCATCATTATCAATGCTATATTGGCTGATGTGTGATTATGTCCCACTTTACCGGGCCGGATTACCGGACTGGCACTCCGGGAAAGGTCTTTGACATTCGCTGAACAGCGGACTATTATTACAACCAAGAATAGCTGTATCGGAGCTCAAGGGTGAAATTATTTCGCATACTGGTGGTTGATGATGACCAGCGGATTTTGAACTTCCTTATTTCCAAGCTGAAAGCTTCCGGGTATGAGGTATTGACTGCCAATAACGGTCTGTCCGGTCTGGAGCAGGCACAGGCACAGGAGCCCGACATGATTATACTTGATATCCTTATGCCCGGGATGAACGGTCTGGACCTGCTTAAAGAATTGCGCAGCTTTTCAGTGGTGCCGGTTATTATGCTTACTGCCAGGGGGGCTGATGCCGATAGAGTGAAGGGGCTCTCTCTCGGCGCCGACGATTATCTTCCCAAGCCGTTCAATCCTGATGAGCTGGTGGCCAGGATTGAGGCGGTCAGGCGCCGTCTTCAGCCTGAGGAGAGACGCAGGATCCCGGACACTGTTGATTTGGGGCAGGTGACCATCGATTTCAATAAGCACCGGGTGCTGGTTCGGGGTAGGGAGCAATACCTGACCCGGATGGAGTGGCTCCTGCTCAGCCAGCTGGTCAATAATGCCGGACGCCTGATGTCCTATGAAGAATTACTCTCCCGGGTATGGGGGGTTGAATACCGCAATGACGTCCAGATCCTGAGGACAAGCATAAGTCGACTGCGGAACAAGCTGGAAGACGATCCCGGTGCTCCCTGCTTGATTCGCACCATACCCAAAACCGGCTACATTTTAGACCAGCCTCTGGCATGAACCGTTTCGTGACGTCGGTCACCGGTTAACCGTTTCTGTTCACCACCTTCCCTGATGTCATAATTTTGTAACTTTTTCCGCTTTCATTTTATGACTTGGTAATTGCTGGCTCGCTATCATACTTTCAGACTTTCTCAGTGAGGTGTATCGAAGTGTTTAAGAAGGTGGCGTTGGTCGGGGCAATCGTCAGTGTGATGGTGCTTACGGTGGTGCGCTGTCGGAATCATACCCGTTCTCCGCATACCCTGAGAAATAAATGGTAGCCGATGGGGGCGCTGAGAGTTCGCCCTGTTGGCAAAACAAGGACAACGCAGGAGTCGGTGCTGCCGTGTTAAAACGAAAAAGCTGTCCCAAATGCAAGACTGGTGACCTTACGCTGGAGAGAGATTTCTATGGCTGGTATGAGTGCTGTATTCAATGTGGTTACCAGCGCAATTTGGTGAATGCCGTTGAACAGCAAGCCCGGCAGTCGGGTATTTCCAGTGACCGGGAGGCAACCGTCCTGAGTGGAGCCGAGAAGACGGGCCTGAGTAGATGCCGATGATAAACCGGGTTTATGTACTACTGAATATCGAGAGTGGAAAAGCGGGGCAGGTGGTTAATATTCTACGGGGGTCAACAGGAGTGGTCATGACTGATGCAGTGGAAGGGCCTCCTGATGTCATTATGGTAGTTGAAGCGGTTGGGCGGCAGCAATTAGCCAGACGGACCATCAAGGCACTGGCTTTGGTGGATAGCATAACGGAACACGTCAGCCTGCTGCCGGTGAGATCCAGGTACCGGACTAAAACCGGTACTTTTAAAAACCTTGCTGTGCCGAATTGCAAATGAGACCTTGAGATTCATGATGGTCTTTTGAATGGGGGTGCGATGCTTGACGGAAAGAGGGTTGCCATTCTGGCTGAAGAAGACTTTGAGGACTCAGAACTGATTGAGACAATGAGGGCGCTGAAAGACGTCGGCGCTCGGGTGCTGATTATAGGCAGTGGCTCTCGCGAAAGCTACCGGGGCAAAAGAGGCAATGTCACGGTACGAGTTGATGCTGCCGCTGATACCGTCAAGGCAGAGGATTTTGATGCTGTTGTTGTCCCGGGTGGGCATGCTCCTGACAAAATGCGTCTGCACCAGCCCATGGCTGAACTGGTCAAACGAGTGCATGACGCAGGGAAAGTAATCGCCGCTATTTGCCACGGACCACAACTGCTCATTTCCGCCGAACTGGTAAGAGGACGCCGGATTACCTCCTGGCCGTCCATAGCCGTAGACCTGAGGAACGCCGGCGCCGATTGGGTTGATGCGCCAGTAGTGAAAGATGGCAATATTATCACTTCGCGGAAACCGGCCGACCTGCCGCGATTTAATAAAGCAATAATTGACGCCCTGACCAACACGTCGGGGTGAGAAGAAGGTGCAGCCATGGTGATTACGTTAGCATTGGATAGTCTGATACCGTATATGACACCCGTGAGCTCCAGTCCTTATTTTTCAGGTCTGGAACCTGCCGAACTGGAGACAATCGGCAGGCTGATGAGTGAGCGAAACGCCGACAAAGATGAAATCATCTGGCTGGCTGGAGAGCCGGCGAATGAGCTCCATTTTCTAGTTTCCGGCGCAGTCAAACTGTTTTTTACCTCTTGTGAAGGCAAAGAGCAAATCTTGAAATTGTTACGGCCGGGAGAATCCTTCGGCGATATCGCCGTCTTCGATGGCGATTTTCACTCGTTCAGTGCCCAGACCATTGTGAAATCAGTTTTTTATACAATAAGGAGGACTGACCTGGAAGACCTGCTGTGGCAAAACCCGCAATTTGCCCGCAATGCCATCAAGGTGTTAGCCGAAAAGGCGCGCCACTACATGTCACTCGTTGAGGACCTTTCCTTCATGAATGTGGATGGCCGGTTAGCCAAGATATTGCTGGAGCAGATTGGAGACCGGACGAACAGCCAGCAATTTCAACTGTCCCGGCGTGAGCTGGCGGCAATGGTGGGAACCGTCAGGGAAACGGTGGGCAGGGTACTGAAATCACTTGAAGATGAAGGGATTGTCAGTCTGGACGGACGTCGCATTTTGATTAACGATGTTGGCGCCCTGCGAGAAAAGGTAGTGATATGCTGAACCGATTCCTGCGTGCTCCCGGTCTGGACAGGGTCGGCTGCCAAGCTACTATCAGTCACGACAGGTACGTAGATAGTCCGGCAGGACACCGGGTGGTGTATGGCTTAAAGAGCAGTTACCCCGGTAATAATATGGCCAATTCCATGCCGGCGCTAGGTTGTCTTTGCCGGCGGTTTCAGAGTTACCTTTACTCTCGGGCCGACACCAATCCCGCCGCTCACCGGGTCAATCCCTATGCTTTCATCACCGGTTATCAGTGCGTTGAAGTAAGGGCCTTTCCTGGCATCGGGGCTCATCATGATGGTGCTGCTCCCATAACCGGCAGGGATGCCCACCACTTCGGGGTGGATAAGCTCGGTTACTTTCAGCTTGCCTGACGTTCTCCCATACCGCGACTCCACCCAGATTTCATCTCCGTCATTAAGCCCTTTGCGCTTCGCCGTGTCGGTATTTATCCATACATATAATTCATAGGGGTCGTCTTCTCGCAGCTCGGCTAACCAGGCGTTCTCCTGAGTATTGCCAATGCCAAATGGCATAAAGTTCGTCTTCCAGTTACATGCCCACATATCATACTCGGGCGGCGCCGTAAACTCGTGACCGGGCATCCAGCAGGGTATGGGCTGGTAGTACCGGAGGTGGTTCTCCTGGTCCTTCACGGCGGGAATCTTTATCCGGTACTTGCTCAGGTTCTCTCTCATTCGGTCGCCTGATTCCTTCAATTTGTTGAAATAGATGGGGAACCGCGTCTTATTGCCGGGCCAGTAATAGTAGTTATAGCCAAGCTTGCCGGGAGTATCATATCTGTACATGACGCCGTGCTCCAGCAAAGCTTCAAAGCTGTACTCCTTGCCGAAGAGCTGCTTTATTTGCCGGTTAAGTATAGCTTCCATCATGTATTTTTTACCTAGGTCGAGCTTGTTTTCGCCTTCCAGATGGGAGCCCCGGTTGATGAGGTCGTTCATGCCGCCGGGGCCCTTTAAAAAGCCGACACGGTCAGCTATCTCTATCAGCACATCATCCAGGAGCCTGGTGTTGTAGACAGGCTTCACCGCGTTGCGACCAAGGAATATGGTGAGGCCGAGTAAACTATCATCAATTTCGGGGTGGGCACCCGAGGGTATGAATCGAGCGTTCCGTCGCTCCAGGAAATGATGCTCGGGCAGCACGATATCGGACATCATGGTCATTTCATCGAAGTTGACCGCGAAGGATACAATAAACGGGACCTTCCGGAATGCCTCGATGAGCAGGTCTTTATCACTGGCACTGCGTATGGAGTTGGCGCCACAGACGAGCATCGCTTCCGGTATATAATCAAGGTAGTACTTATCCGGGTCCAGCACTACCCGGGCTAAAACATGGGGTGTGGCATGGGCGTGCGGGTAAAACTCGTACATGCCCACACTATCCGGGGGATAGGTGAAGGGCACACCTGCAGCCTCGCTGTAGGGAGTCACCATGCCATCCTCATCCGGCTGCAGGATGTGGGCTCCGGGCCCGAATGGCCGGTTTCCCGTGATGCCGCCGGGAACTTCCACATTTCCCACCAGCAGGTTGACAATCTTGCCCGCCAGGTCGTAATAGGTGCCGTTTCGGTGGGAGACTGCCCCTCGACCGGAGCCGACGAACTGGGCGGGTCGGAAGGGAAATTCAAAGCCATCGATAGTGATGGTGCTGCCAATCCGGGCATGCTCCACGAACTCCCGGGTCACCTCGCGGATGGTAGCCGCCGGAATAGTGGTGATATTTTCCGCCCACTCCGGTGTGTAGTCCTGCATGTGTTCCTTTATCAACTGGAGCGCCGGCTTGGCGGTTACCCCTTCCACCCGGTACTCGCCTTCCAGGGCATAGTCCTTGATGGACGGGTCGTCAAAGGTCTTGCCGCGGTTGTCAACCGGGTCCCAGGTGAGTGGCTTACCGGTAGCGCTGTCCCGGACATAGTAGCCGTCGGAGCCGATGAGGTAGGGGCCGTTGGTGCGGTTCTTCACCGACCACTCGTCGAATTTCCTTATCTCGTAAAGGATGACGTGTATCATAGCCAGGGTGAAGGCTAGATCGGTACCCGGCCGTATGGGCAGCCAGCGGTAGGCCTTGGCGACTTCCGGAGAAGAGCGCGGGTCCACCACTACCAGCTTCATTCCGCGTTCCAGAGCATCAATAAGTGACAGGCTGGCATGAGCCGAAGCGACATTGGGGCCCAGGTTTTTACCGGGAGCTATCAGGTAGTCGCAGTATTGCAGGTCGCTGATTGCCTGGACATGCTGGGCATGGACTAGGTTGGAGGCATAGTGAACCGCGCAGAGCGGACGGGAGTACATCATGTTCGGCGTTCCGAACGCCTTGTTGAAGATATGTTCGGCGGGCCCCGGTATATCGGCCCATTTGGTGCTTATCAGGAAGCCCTCGCGTGCGCCCCAGCCCCACCATGCCACGAGCTTTCGCGAGTCTTCCTCCCTTATTTTCTTAAACCTGGCCGCCACGATGTCCAGCGCTTCATCCCAGCTTATCTCCACCCACTTCGGGTCAATATCGGGGCCCTTTTCCGGATTGGTGCGCTTCAGTGGTGCCTTGACACGGTAAGGACTGT
>CAYXWH010000033.1:8499-20690 GCA_964468755.1 uncultured Dehalococcoidaceae bacterium | reverse complement strand
ATGGACCCGCCCGCAGCGAGGGCACCTGACCATCTCCCCTTTGAACTTGGGGGGCACCCGCAGCCTGACACCACAGTCGCAATCAATGGTCTGGTATTTGTTGAGTCGCCACACCAGGTCAGACGTCTCCCGGGTGCGGGCTACTTTATCCTCTTTCTCTACCGGGCCCTTCTCCGACGAAGCGGCACGGATACCTGTGGCGCCCGTCTCCCCGACCAGTCCGGCGGCTCCTCGAACTACGCCCTTCTGCCCACCATGCGCCGTGCGGTAAGCCTGCTCATAGTCCGCCAGTGACGCCCCGGCCATGGCACGGAGTATGCGTACCCGTTCCGAGATGGGTGGGTGGGTGCTGGTAAGGTCACTGGCCGCCCTGCCTTTCTTGCGGAACGGGTTCACGGTATACATGGGAGCGGTAGCCTGGTTGGCAGACTTCAGCTGGGCGGTCGACCCGGCAATCTTCTCCAGTGCCGAAGCCAGCCCTTCGGGGTAACGGGTGTACAGGGCGGCAGAAGCGTCAGCCAGGTACTCGCGGCGCCGGGAAATAGCGAAGTAAATAAACTGGGCGGCAATCGGTGCCAGTATCATCAGGACAATGCCAATGGCGAGAATAATAATCTGCGCCTGCCCGCCGCCGGAAGAGCTCCTCCGGCCGCCGGCCATACTGCTGAAGAACAGGATCCGGGTGGCATACCAGGCCAGGATGACAATCGTGCCCAGCAGCACGCCGCACATCGCCATCAGCAGCACATCGCGGTTCCTGACATGGGCTATCTCATGGCCGATGACCCCCTGTAATTCGTCACGGTTGAGCTTCTGTAAAAGACCGGAGGTAACGGCAACGGCCGCCTTGTCGGGGTTCCGTCCGGTGGCAAAGGCATTCGGGGCGGGGTCATCAATGATATAGATATCCGGCATCTTCTCCAGCCCGGAGGCAATCTTCATCTCTTCCACGATGTTGTACAGTCGGGGATGGTCATCCCGGCTTATCTTCCGCGCCCGGGAAAGCGCCAGGAAAATACCGTCACCCTGAAAGTACGCCACCAAGCTCATTATCACCCAGATAGCCAGCGCAATGATAAGCCCGCCGAGACCACTGCCCATAAAGGAGAGTCCGAGGAAATACCCCAGTAGCAGCAGCACCATCCCCATGGCTACCGTGAGGATAACTGACCGGACCTGATTATCTCTGATCTGTTCCCACATCGCTTATGTCAGGCCGCCTAGGTAAAACTGACCCTGGGGGCTTCCCTCTCCTCGGCGACGGTAATCTCAAAGAACTCGCCGAGCTTGAAGCCGGTGATGGCGGCGACTATGTTCGAGGGAAACATCTGCACCTTGTTATTCAGCCGCAACACCGAATCGTTATAATACTGGCGGGAAAAGCCTATCTTGTTCTCCGTGGAGGTCAATTCTTCCTGAAGTGCCAGGAAATTCTGGTTTGCCTTCAGGTCAGGGTAGTTTTCCACCACGGCAAGGAGCCGTCCCAGCGCTCCGCTCAATTCGCTCTCCGCCCGGGAACGCTCGCCAACACTCCCGCCCGCCTTTTGCTGGGCAAGGTTGCGCGCGTTGGTCACCGCTTCCAGTGTCTCCCGTTCATGCTTCATATAACCCTTGACGGTTTCCATCAGGTTGGGGATAAGGTCATACCGGCGCTTGAGCTGAACGTCTATTTGTGCCCACGCATTCTTTGTTTGATTGCGCAGCCGTACCAGCCCGTTATAATTGGCGATAATCAAGATAAGCAAGATGACCACAATTCCCACGATAACATAGACGGCAATCATCGCGACCTCCTTGTTAGTTCAGCCCGGTTCCCCGGTCAGCGCCGGGACCGCCACTGACTTTAAACGTTTCCCCGAGGAAGGTGAGCATGCGTCCCGGAGAGTCTGCCTCGCCGCATGCCCGGGAGACACACTGCGGCAGCAATTGCGTCACCTCGCCACCGTCAAACCATAACCCGTCGCCTCTGGGGCAGACATCGATGAGTACCTCCGGTTCCTGCCCCACCACCACCTTCTTCATTTTCCGCCCGCAAATGGGGCACTTACGCTTTTTCTCGGTGGTACTGGCTTCAGGCAGCGCGAGTATGTCCCCCAGCAGCAAACTATCGCTTCCCAGCTCCATTCGCTCCAGCATAAGCTCCAGTTCACCGGCGTCAAACCACACCCCGGAGCAGCTGGCACAATAGTCCAGTTCAATCCGCTCATTCTCCACCACTATCATGACATTCCGACACGTAGGACAAATCATCACACCAACTCCAGATACTATTATAGTTTAATCTTACCTGTTATCACAATGTACGGTCACGGAACGGCTCTGTCAAGGGCATTACCGGGGGTACGCCGGTGAATTGACGCCAGCATCAGTATACCTTAGAATTGAAAGTATCTAAATGAGAGGGGCTTCCGTGTATCAAAAGACCACGCTGGACAATGGGCTACGAGTGGTGACCATGAACATGCCGCATACATGTTCGGTGGCCATCAGTGTCTTTGTGGGTACCGGTTCCCGGTACGAAGCTGATGCTCAGGCGGGCATCTCCCACTTCATTGAGCACATGTGCTTCAGAGGTACGGCAAAACGACCTACCGCCCGGGAGATTTCGATGGCAATCGAGGGGGTGGGAGGCATTCTTAACGGCGCCACCGATAAAGAACTCAGTGTCTACTGGTGCAAGGTGGCCCGCCCCCATTTCACCATTGCCCTTGACGTGCTTACGGATATTCTGACTAACCCGAGATTCGACCCGGCCGATATTGAGAAAGAATGCCAGATCATCATTGAAGAGATAAACATGAGCCTGGATTCCCCACCCCAGAGAGCCGCGGAACTTATCGATGAGCTACTGTGGCCCGGGCACCCCCTGGGCCGCGATACCGCCGGGACCAAAGAATCGGTGGCGGCGACTACCCGGGACAATCTCATTAGGTACCGGTCAAGCCACTATCATCCCGCCAATACTGTCATCGCCATTGCCGGAGATATCCAGCACGAGGATATTGTGGAAACGGTCAGCCAGTTTACGGCCGGCTGGGGCAATCAAGCACCCCGCCCCGAATTCATGCCCTACCGCGAACAGCCGGGGCAACGGGTGCGAATCGAGACCCGGGATATGGAGCAAGCCCAGATATGTCTGGCATTGCCCGGACTACCCCTCCTCCACCCACAGCGCTACACGCTCGACCTGCTCAATGTAATCCTCGGTGAGGGAATGAGCAGTCGGTTATTTGCTGAAATTCGCGACCGGCTGGGGCTCGCCTACAGCATTCAGAGCTATGTTGACCACTTCCTGGATACCGGTTCGCTTATCATCGCCGCCGGAGTGGAACCCGAAAACCTCAAAACAGCCGTTACGGCAATTCTGGAGGAACTCGCCAAATTGAAAGAGCGGATCCCCGAAGCGGAATTGTCCAGGGCGAAAGAGCTCTCCAAGGGACGCCTGCTGCTACGCATGGAGGACAGCCGCAATGTGTCCGGCTGGATGGGGAGCCAGGAGATACTCACCGGGCGCATTCTCAGTCCTGACCAGACTATCGCCATTATTGACGCCATTACCGCCGAGGAATGCCAGCAACTGGCCAACGAGTTGCTGTCCGAAGCGCCCCTCCGCCTGGCTGTAGTCGGGCCGATACCGAAGGACGAGCCGCTGGGAGAACTGCTGAACCTGTAAAAAGAATAGCCGCAGCCCGCGGGCTACGGCTATTCTGGTAACCATAGATGAGTGCCGGATTACATCATCCCGCCCATGTCCATACCACCACCCGGCATCGGCGGTGCCTTCTCCTTCTCCGGAATGTCAGCCACCAGCGATTCCGTAATCAAGACCATATTGGCGATACTGGCCGCATTCTCCAGTCCGGTCCTGACCACCTTGGTCGGGTCAATAATGCCCTTCTTCACCATGTCACCGAATTCATCGGCTTCGGCGTCATAGCCGGCACCGGGTGCGCTCTTCCTTACCGCATCAACCACCACCGAGCCATCCTTGCCGGCATTGCTGGCAATCCAGCGCAGCGGCTCAATCATTGCCTTGCGGATAACGTCGACACCGGTAGCCTCATCACCGCTGACCTCCAGCTTGTCCAGAACCGGGAGCGCATTAAGCAGGCCAACACTGCCGCCGGGAAGAATACCTTCCTCTACCGCAGCCCGGGTGGCGGATAAAGCGTCCTCAACCCGGTGCTTCCTCTCCTTCAATTCAACCTCGGTAGCCGCACCGACCTTGATTACCGCCACTCCGCCGACCAGCTTGGCCTGTCTCTCCTGGAGCTTCTCGCGGTCAAAATCAGAGGTGGTCTCCTCTATCTGTGCCTTAATCTGTTTTATTCTCGCCTTGATGGCTTCATCAGTGCCCTTGCCCTCAATAATGGTGGTCTTGTCCTTATCCGCGGTGACGCGGCGGGCACGGCCCAGGTCTTCGACGGTAACCGAGTCCAGCTTCCGCCCCTTCTCTTCGGTGATAACCTGACCGCCGGTCAGAATGGCGATATCTTCCAGCATCGCCTTACGCCGGTCACCGAAACCGGGCGCCTTAATGGCAAGAACATTAATTGTGCCTCTCAGCTTGTTAACCACCAGGGTAGCCAGTGCCTCGCCCTCGACATCCTCAGCCAGGATAAGCAGATTCTTGGTGACCTGCAAGACCTTTTCCAGAGCCGGCAACAGGTCAGATATCGCCGATATTTTCTTGTCGGTCAACAGGATGTAGGGGTCTTCGATTTCCGTTTCCATGCGCTCGGCGTTGGTGATGAAATAGGGGCTGATATAGCCGCGGTCAAACTGCATCCCCTCAACATATTCCACCTCATAGGCTATTCCCTTGGACTCCTCGACGGTGATAACGCCGTCTTTGCCCACCTTCTCCATCACCTCGGCAATCAGTTCGCCAATTTCCTTGTCCTTGGCGGTTATGGTACCTACCTGAGCAATCTGTTCCCTGTCCTTGATCTCGGTCGATGCCCTTCTCAGCTCATCAACTATGGCGGCGGTCGCTTTCTGAATGCCCCGCTTCATAGCCATGGCATCCGCCCCGGCGGCAATATTCTTAAAACCACCGGTAACAATGGCGTGAGCCAGTATAGTCGAGGTGGTGGTACCATCACCACAGGCATCATTGGTCTTACTGGCAGCTTCTTTTACCAACTGGACACCCATATTTTCATAAGGGTCGGGAAGCTCAATATCCTTGGCAATGGTAACCCCGTCATCGATTACCGAAGGTGCCCCCCATTTTTTGTCCAGCGCCACGCAGTGTCCCTTGGGACCCAGGGTTACCTTGACCGCATCGGCCAGGGCATCTATTCCCTTCTTCAGCGAATGTCTTACATCTTCCCCAAAAATTATCTGTTTAGCCATATGTTCCTCCTTACGTTTTTGGCTGACTAGCTAAATAGTCTAAAGCGTTTGCCTAAGCCTTTTTAGCCAGAATATCGCTTTCCCGCAGAATCATCAGGTCTACGTCATCAACCTTTATCTCGGTGCCGCCATACTTGGCATATACCACCGTGTCCCCCACCTTGACATCCAGGGCTATCCGTTTGCCATCATCTGACATCCGGCCCGGACCAACGGCAATCACTTCACCTTCCTGCGGTTTCTCTTTGGCAGTATCGGGTAGATAGATACCCGACTTTGTTTTCTCCTCCTTCTCAATGGGTTTGACCACTACCCGGTCAGCCATTGGTTGCAATTTCACTGCCATACCTTTCCTCCTTCTGAAAATTGACTTTCTACAGTTATTAGCACTCTCGGCATGAGAGTGCTAACATTTATATGATAGCCCAGAATGGCATATGGCGCAACTTGCAAAATATATTACCAGAGTCACTGTTAGCCACTGAAGAACCAATATCTTATTGTTTTTATTAATAATCTCCAGATATCTTATCATATCTCTATATATTATCCGTTTTTGCCTGCCGATTTGATAAGCTACACGAAAACGTGTACAATCGAGCCATGAACCGGGCAGCAAAACCGCGCCGTATACCGTGGAATAGCCAGCGCATTCAAGCGCTGCGGCAACACCTTGGTCTCAGCCAGCGCGCGCTGGCCGACCGGCTCGGCACGCGTCAGCAAACCATCAGCGAATGGGAAACAGGAATATACCAGCCCCGGGGCACTTCAGCCACTCTCCTGTCCATGGTCGCTGAAGAGGCCAGGTTCCACTATGACGCATCTCCCCCGAAAAAGACCCGCCCCAAACCTTGACATATTACACGGTAGCGTGTAAAATTCCCCTGCTGTTGGTATTCTTCCCGACCAGTAACGCCGTCATCGGAACAGTCCCTCAACCGCGATGGTCTATGAGCCAACTACGTTGGGACGGTAGGGTTTAATCATGAGAGCAATCCGGGAGACAAGACAGGTCTGTACCTTTCCGGAGAGTCTGCTGATCAGCATCTGGCAAGACCAGATACGGGACAGAACCGACCTGGTCACCGAGGAGGGTGAACCTATCACAGTCATCTACCCGGGCAGACTCAACCGTGACCAGGGTGCCGACCTGCTTGACGCGGTTATCGCCACCAGTCAGGGGGTGAAAAAGGGGGACATAGAAGTCCATGTCAAGTCCAGCAGCTGGCGGGCTCACCGGCACCACCATGACCCGGCCTATAACCGGGTCATCCTGCAGGTGGTCTTCTGGCACGACAGCGGGGAAGCCGCCGCGCTCCAGAGCGGGAGCAGGATTCCCACTCTGGCGGTGCACAAGTACCTGCCACACCCGGCTGGTGCCTGCGCTTACCCCACCCACCGACCGACCAATGCCCTTCTGCCCTGCAAACTGACTTCCGAACGTCGGGACACCAGCCGGCTAACCGCATTCATGGACCGTGCCGGAAGTCATCGCTTTCTCGCCAAGGCAGCCGCCTTTCAGGCAGACCTGGCCCGCACCGAGGTTGCCCAGTCCCTGTACCAGGGGATAATGGCGGCTCTGGGCTATACCAAGAATAAAGACCCCTTTTCCGAGTTAGCCCGCCGACTACCCCTTAGCACCCTGGAGTCCACCATCAGCCCCGGGGTATCCAAGTCAGAATGCCTCGCCCGGCAGCAGGCCCTGCTGCTGGGGACAGCCGGTCTGCTGCCCTCACAGTGCCTCAACTGGCAGCCCGGGAAACATGAGCAGTGGATAAACAAACTGGAGGAAATGTGGACCTCGGTTCCCCGGGCCGGGGCAATGTCAGAAAATGACTGGCATTTTACCCGGGTAAGGCCAAGCAACTATCCAGCCCGGCGCATAGCCGCCATGAGCTACCTGGTATACCGATTTCGCGGTAAGGGCCTGCTTACCGAAGTTATTCACCCTCTCAAGGAGACCACGGTCACCGGTGGCAAACAGGCACTGGAATCAATATTCCTGGTAACTGCGGATGGCTACTGGGCCAATCATGTGGATACCATCATGCCCAGCCGGCAGCGAATACCAACCCTCATTGGCAGTGCCCGGGCAGCAGATATCGTGGTTAACGTTCTGTTGCCCTTTACTTTTGCCTGGAGCCAGCTTACCCGCCAGCCAGACCTCGCCAGGAAGTCCGTTGAGCTCTATCAAGGCTACCCCCGGCTGGCGGTAAATGTGGTGGAACGGCATATGTGCCACCAGCTCCGGCTCTCCGGCGATCTGGTCAACTCCGCCCGACGGCAACAGGGGCTCATCCACATCTATAAGACCCTCTGTTCTCAGGGACAGTGCCACTGCTGCCCGCTGAATCCCGGACGAAATCAACTGTAACCCATCCGATGTCATAAAATCAGCAGTATGGCAAACCACTCAGCCAGTCGTCTCCCCAAAATAGTGCGCAATGGAGTATTGACGCAATTCCTCAATTGCGCTATAGTAGTCAAGAAAAGAAGGGACGGCTTATGGTAACCATCTGCATAGCCAATCAAAAAGGGGGCGTGGGCAAGACGACCACAGCCGCTGCTCTGGCGCAGGGACTAAGTGAACATGAGAGGAAGGTGTTGCTCGTTGACTGGGACCCGCAAGCCAGCCTCACCATTAGCCTGGGACTCGACCCGGACAATCTGGAGCATACCGTGTATGATGTGCTGGCCGCCACCATAAAGGGTGATGCCAGCCCCGGGATAGCTGACGTTATTGTCGCCACCGGTAACCCGGCTATTGACCTCGCCCCGGCAAATATCGAGCTGTCACAGGCAGAGCTGGACCTGGTCGGTGCCTTTACCCGGGAACTTATGCTCAGAGAGATGCTGCAGCCCGTCCGCCGGCGGTATGACTACATCCTTGTGGACTGCCTGCCCAGCCTCGGGCTGCTCACTATCAACGCTCTCTCCGCAGCTGACCGGATAATCATCCCGTTGCAGGCCGACTTTCTGGCGATGAAAGGCGTCGGGCTATTGCTGAATACGGTAAGCCGGGTCAAAGCCAAGATAAACCCTGACCTGGAAATCGCCGGCATCCTGCTAACCATGAGCGACTCCCGTACCCTGCACAGTCGAGAGGTTATTAACGTCACCCGAAGAGCCTTTGGCGACAGGCTAAAGGTATTTGAAACCACAATTCCGCATAGCGTTCGCTTCAAGGAAGCCCCGGCCGCCGGGGAATCAATCCTGACCTACGCAGCCAAGTCCGGCGGCGCCAATGCCTATAGAGCGCTCACCAGAGAGGTGCTTAAATGAAGAGGGCCAGAGTAACCGAGGAACTCGCCTACGGGACGGCACTGGAACGACTCACTAACTCCAAAGAGCCGCCTGCGCCCAAAAGGGCACCGACTGCTGAGCCACCCAGCGTGACCCGAATCAAGCTGTCGGTGTTTCTTTCCCGGGGAGAAGACGCTTACCTGGAAAGCCTGGCGACAACAGCCAAGTTTACCGGTGGCCGAAAACTGAGCAAGACCAAGTTGATAGAAGCTATGGTGCGGGCGTTCCGTACCAGCGACCTTGATGTTCAGGGGGTAAAAACCGACGAAGAATTGTATCAGAGAGTAATTGCGCAATTACGCAAATGAGCGGCTGCGTATTTTTATAGCATCTCGCCAAGCTCGATAAGGCTGCCGATACGCGGACAATCAGTTACCTCCGGGAAATAGCCACCCCGGTCCAGAAGCACCCCCACCATCCCGGCACCCCTGGCTCCCACCACGTCCACCTGATACTGGTCACCAACGTACATCGCCTCCTCAGCCGGAACCCCGGCCCGGTCCAGTGCCAACCCAAATATCTGTGGATGCGGCTTGGTAAAGCCGGCGTCCAGCGAGGTAACCACCACCTGAAGCCACGGCGGCAGACCAAGCTCATTCATGAGCGGGCTGATGTCACGGTCAATGTTGGATATGAGGCCCAGTATCAGACCCCGTCGGCTGAGGTCCCTCAGGGCGGGAACCACATCATCAAACAGCACCAGCTTCATTTTGACCTGCTGCATCTTACCCAGCAACTCCAGTACCCGCTGGTCATCAATCTCGATACCTGCCTCCCGGAGTAACACCTGCTCATACTCCACCCATAGAGACATCTTATCCGCTTCTGACCGCTGTCCCATCGGGACCTGGGCCAGCTCCCGATAGATGAACTCGTCGGCGGCCACCAGGGGCCAGCTCAGAACCTCCGGGCGGACCTCAATACCGCCGTCATTCAATACTCCTGCCTGGATTTCTTCCCGCGGTGGCTCGTAACGGACCAGTGTGTGGTACAAATCAAAAAAAACGGCTTTCATTACGGCACATACTCCCCTTTCGGCAAATTTGGCGAGCCGGCTTCATCGACGCAGCTTCACCAGCGAGGCGACATTTTTCCCGAAGTTCCATACCGTATTCATGCCCTCCTCGTCCTGCTCCACGTCGCCCGGTTTCCGGCCGAAGGCGATGTTCCAGTAGGTTGAGCCGGGCACAACGAAGCCGAGGATATGATACCAGTACAGTATCTGGGCGAGGGCAAAATTTTGTCCGGCGCGGCGGGCGACCACCAGGGGCCCGCCTACCTTACCGGCAAACGGCCGGCTATCATAACTGATGTATCCCGTCCTCTCCATGAATGCCTTTAACATGGCGGTTGCCGAGCCGAAGTAAACCGGCGAAGCCAGAATAACCGCCTCGGCTTGCTTTATCTTACCATAAAGTGTCATCAAGTCATCGTCAATCGGACACTGTTCGGCGGTCGCTTCATGACGGCAGACCATGCAGGCATTACACGGGCGAACATCATACTCGACCAGGCGAATCAGTTCCGTTTCCAGGCCCTCCTCCTCGATGGCTTTCAAGGTATGCCTGGTTAGCCTTTCCGTATTTCCATTCTTGCGTGGACTACCGACCACACCAATAGCTTTCACTAAGTACCTCCTGTCAGCATTCATAGAGTTTATGCTTTTTGATATAATGCCCAACCGGCTCAGGGACAAGGCGGCGTATCGAGCGGTTGCGGGCAATCCGGTCCCTGATTTCCGTGGAACTGATGCCTATCCTCGGCTTATCCATGAGTACCACCCGCGGCGATATACCCGGAATACTTTCTTCCAGAGCTCCCAGCTCAGGTGGCGGACAACCCGGCCGGGGTACCGCTACCAGAGAACACATGGTGAGCAGTCGCGACGGCTCCCGCCACTCAGGCAACCTGGCCAGACTATCCCATCCTAATATAAAAAAGAGTTCATCACCTGCTGCCACCTGCTCCCGCAGCTCGGCGATAGTGTCAACCGTATAGCTGGCACCGGCCCGTTCCATTTCTATCGTTGACACCGTAAAATGAGGACTCCCGTTAATGGCCAGATGCAGCATCCGCAGTCGGTGCTCCGCCGGCGCCAGAGCCTGGTCCGTCTTAAGCGGGGGCTGTCCGGCCGGTATCCAGATAACCCCGGACAGATTGAGCCGGGTACTCGTTTCTTCCGCCACCTTCAGGTGCCCGTTATGTACCGGGTCAAAGGTGCCGCCGAGTACGCCGATTCTCATTTTAAGACCACTCCCATTCCAGCCTTCCGCAACGTACTTTATCACCAGGCCTTACCCCGGCTTTCTCCAATGCCCGGTTGACCCCCAGCCGGGTAAGGTATCGCTTCAGTTGCCAGTGTAGCTCCGCTCCCGCGGTACCGTTCCGGGTGGTCAGGCGCTCTAGACCGGGGGCAGAGACCACATAGGTGTCTCCATCCCGGTGCACGCTGATTCCGGCGGCTTTGGGCCGGGGTTGAAATACCTTCCGGGCAACGGCGTGTTCCGCCTCCTCCCGGCTGGCTTTGAGTTCTTCCAGGCGGTTGGCTACCGAGTTCATTAGCCCGGTGATGCCTTCTCCGGTCGTCGCCGATATAAAAAAGGCGTCAATCCCGGCGCTGCTGAAGTCCTCCTTTATCCCGGCGAGCCGGCGGCGTACTTCAGGCAGGTCGATTTTGTTTATTGCTACCAGCTGCGGCTTCCGTTCCAGTGCCGAGTCATAGAGAGTAATCTCTGCGTTCACCCTGTCCATTTCATCAAGCGGGGATTCAGCACTGCCGTCAATCAGGTGAAGCAGCATTCCGGTACGCAGGATATGGCGAAGAAATTCATGGCCCAGACCGCGACCAATGTGAGCATCCTCGATAAGCCCCGGTATCTCAGCGAGGATGAAGCGCTGCTGACCCTTCTCAACAACCCCCAGCACTGGTTCCAGAGTGGTGAAAGGGTAGCTGGCAATCTTCGGCTTGGCTGCGGACGCCGCCGTCAGCAGCGTTGACTTACCCGCGTTGGGCAAGCCGATTATGCCGACATCGGCAATCAGCCGCATTTCCAGTATTATTGAATACTCGTCTCCGTCCTCCCCCTTTTGGGCAAACTCCGGAGCCTGATTGGTGGAACAGGCATAGTGGGTATTTCCCCAGCCTCCCTTACCTCCTCCCGCCACCACGACCTGCTGACCCGAAAGCTCAAGGTCGGCAATGAACGAATCATCGTATAAAGCATTCTGGTAGCTGACCACGGTACCGGCCGGTACCATCAGTATCCGGTCTCTCCCCTTCCGGCCATGCTTGTTTTTACCGAGACCACTCCCGCCATCTACGGCCCGATAGTGCCTTTTTCTCCGGAACTGGCGCAGGTCAGTGACCGATGCATCCGCTTTTACTATTACACTGCCACCATCACCACCATTACCGCCATCAGGACCACCGAAGGGAACGAACTTCTCCCGGCGGAAACTTATCGCGCCATTCCCGCCGGTGCCCGATTCTACCACTACTACCGCCCGGTCAATCATGATATATAGTTCCC
>CAYXWH010000033.1:6620-8399 GCA_964468755.1 uncultured Dehalococcoidaceae bacterium | reverse complement strand
CCGGAAACCTTTTTACAGGCGTTGGTGACAGCAGCTGCATCCCGTCCGCCGATTACCTGGCCGATTTGCGCCAGCGAGCAGTTGGTCTCCTGGCGGATAAGGTACATGGCGACGCGTCGAGCCATGACCGCCTCCTTATCCCGCCTGGGTCCGATGAGGTCATCGGGATCCATCTGGAAGCAGTTGGCTGCGGTCTCCAGTAACCGGGTGGGGGTTACCTCGGTCTGATTGGTTTTACGGCTGGCGATATCCTTGAGGGCCTTGGAGGCAAGGTCGATGGTGGGTATAGCCCGGAGCAATCTGGAGTAAGCCAGCACCCGGTTGAGCGAGCCTTCCAGTTCCCTGATGTTACGCTGAATCTGCTGGGCAATGAATTCCAGCACATCAGGGTAGATGACTTCTTCGTTCTGCTTGGCTTTTGACTGGAGAATGGCGAGGCGTGTCTCGAAATCGGGTGGTTGAATATCCACCATTAAACCCCACTCGAAGCGGGAGCGAAGACGTTCCGCCATGCGGGGTATTTCCTTCGGTGGACGGTCACTGGTAATTACTATCTGGCGCCTGGAGTTATGCAGTTCATTGAAGGTATGGTAAAAGCTTTCCTCAGTCTGCTCCTTGCCACTGATGAAGTGAATATCGTCAATAAGCAGCATGCCCGCGTTCCGGTACCGGTTGCGAAATTCCTCCGTATTTCTCTCCCTGATGGCGCTGACAAACTCGTTGGTGAACTTCTCGGCGCTGGTGCAGATGAGCGGCATATGATGGGTAAGGGCAATGTGTCCGATGGCATGGAGCAGATGCGTTTTACCCAGACCGACACCACCGTAGATGAACAGCGGATTGTAGGTGCATCCCGGGTTCTGGCTCACGGCGAGAGCAGCGGCGCGGGCCAGGCGATTCCCGCTCCCTTCGATGAAAGACTCGAAGTGGTAACCCGGGTTGAGCTGGGGAGCACGCATCAGCGCGGTCGGTGAAAATTTCAGGTCGGTATCGGTGGTGGCGGACAGGTCGC
Organism: uncultured Dehalococcoidaceae bacterium; assembly: GCA_964468755.1. GTDB lineage: Bacteria > Chloroflexota > Dehalococcoidia > Dehalococcoidales > RBG-16-60-22 > CAYXWH01. Next base: position 7,387 of record CAYXWH010000033.1, on the reverse strand, counting down.
ACTGTTTACCGTTTATCTGAAAAACTACCTTTACGTCTGGCCTGGTGAGACCGATAAGCGCTTTTTCAATCAGAGAGCGCTGGTTCCGGTTTAAGTATTCCCCGATAAAGGTATTGGGCACACCGACGACGAACTGGTCTCCCTCGTAGCTCAGACCGGTAGTGTTCTGGAACCAGGTTCGATAGTTCGATTTACTGACCTGTATTTGTAATTCGCCTAAGGCGGCTTCCCATATCTCTTGTGCTGACCCTGTTCTCATTCGTTCATCAATCCCAAATCAGGCATAATTACCGATATCGGTATTTCGGAAGCCCACAATTAGGCACACGTCTTCCTCTAATGTAACGTAAAGGAATGTAACCGAACTGCCGGCTCAATTGCCAGCAAGAAATTATGCTTTGATGCGATATTTATTTCCGGTGACTTGCAACTGGATTTTCGGTAACGGTCTATAGCATACTACCAAAAATCATGGGGGGCAAGGGTTTATTTGGCGGTGTCGAGTCATTTGGATAACATAGTTTCCCTTGATAGCTCGGCAAAACTCTCTTTTTTGCTGAAAATCGGACTTATAGGTATAAAAAGACCTGTTGTGGTAAAAAATATTTGGTGTTACACTTTGGTACTAGGAGGCTGATTTTGCGGATCGTTTTCATGGGCACCCCGGGGTTTGCCATCCCGTCGCTGGCGCACCTCGTCTTGAATCACCATCAGGTAACGGCGGTCTATACCCAACCGGACAGACCGGCCGGCCGGGGGCAGTCCCT
>CAYXWH010000033.1:0-6520 GCA_964468755.1 uncultured Dehalococcoidaceae bacterium | reverse complement strand
CGGGGAGCAATCGCCCCCCAACCCCAGAATGAGTCGGAAGCCAGCTATTGCGCCACTGTTGTCAAGAGTGACGGCGAGATTGACTGGGGCATGGCTGCGGCAGATATCTGGCGGCGGGTGCGGGCGTTTAATCCCTGGCCGGGCAGCTACACCCGGTGGCAGGGGAAGCAGCTCAAGATTATGGAGGCGGTGCCGCTGAGTGCCGTCCGCAAGTCTCCGGGACAGGTCTTGTCCGAAGAGAGCTCCATGATTGGTGTCGGCACCGGTGACGGGGTACTGGGCGTCCTCAGGGTTCAGATTGAGGGGAGGCGAGCCATGAGCGCCGCCGAGTTCTTAAGGGGGCATCGGGACATCGTGGGCGCGGTACTGCCAAGCTAGCCGGCATTTATGGTATTCATAATCCAAGGAGGTACCGTTGTCTTCACCGGAAGAACTGCACAAGTTTGACACACTGGTGGGCATTATCGCCCAACTGAGGGGACCGGGCGGCTGCCCCTGGGACAGGAAGCAAACGCATGCCTCGCTGCGGGAGAACCTGCTATCGGAATGCTATGAGGTACTGGCTGCCCTTGATGATGGGGACACCGACCAGCTTGGCGAAGAGCTCGGTGACCTGCTGCTTCAGATCGTCCTTCACGCCCAGATTGCCAGTGAAGCCGGGGAGTTTACCCTGAGCGATGTAGTCTACAGCATCACTACCAAGCTGGTTCACCGGCACCCCCACATCTTCGGCAACCGCACGGTTGCCGACGCCGAGGAGGTGATGCTGAACTGGGAGGCGCTTAAAGAGGAGGAGAGGGGGGAAGGGGTCTCCATGCTAGACGGGGTACCCCGGCGGATGCCTGCCTTGAGTTATAGCTACGAGGTTCAAAAACGGGTGGCTCGCGTCGGCTTCGACTGGGAAAGCCTTGATGGCGTTATCGATAAGCTTGTTGAGGAAATCGGAGAACTAAGGCAGGCAGGGAGCCAGGAGCAACAGGCGCACGAGTTTGGCGACCTGTTATTTACGCTGGTCAATATCGCCCGCCGGATGGGCATTGATGCCGAGGCGGCGTTGCGGAAGACCAACCAGCGGTTTTACCGGCGGTTCTCCCGCATGGAAGAAATCTGCCGCCAGCGCGGGCTGAATCTGAGAGAGCTATCACTGGATGAACAGGATGTCCTCTGGGAGGAAGCGAAGGGCGAAGAGAGGCCAGGCTGACGCATTGGTCATGTCCCTGGCCTAATCAGTCACTTACCGATATGCGATGGACTATCCGGCTGACTCTGGCTCGGTGGATCCGGCGGCCAGGGCGGACGCCTGGTTGAGCTTTTTCATCAGTCTTGACTTGCGCCGGGCGGTATTGTTCGAATTGAGAATCCCTTTCTCCGCAGCTTTATCCAGAGCGCTCATGGCGGCGGTTACTGCTTCCTGAGCTGCCTCAAGCTGGCCGGAGAAGATGATCTTCTCTGCCTTGGTGATACTGGTCTTAACCTGGCTGCGTACCGACCGATTACGCTGTCGCCTTTTCTCGGCGACACGTGCCTGTTTCTCTGCAGATTTTTTACTTGGCAACTGTGGACTCCTTCTCACTTAATAGATTTATGCTCACCGGTTTCTTCCCGAGCCGGTATTCTGGCGGCATCGTCACCAATCCGGGTCACGCTGATTACCCCTTTCACCGCCTCGACTTTCTTTAAGAGGCGGCTGAGCTGGGTAAGCCCCTTTGTCTCCATGGCGAGGAATATGGAGATGGTGCGGTCTTCGTGGTTCACCAGGTTCACCGAGGAGATGTTGACCTTCTCTTCGGCTACCACCGTGGTAACGTCCCGCATCATGCCCACCCTGTCCCAGGCTTCAATCCGTACGTTTACCGGATAGAGCGCATCGGTGTCACCCCATTCCGCCGGTATCAGCCGTTCCTTTTCCGGCTCACACCTCACATTGTAGCAGTCCTGACGGTGTATTGTCACTCCCCGGTTGCGGGTGATATACCCGATGATGTTGTCTCCCGGGACCGGGTGACAGCACTGGGCGAGGTGGGTGGCGAGATTGCCGACACCCAGGACACGGACAACTGACGGTGTCGGCCGGGGTCGGCTGATTTCAGTTACCATCTTTGGCGCTTCATGCTGGGTAGCCAGCTTCACGGCAATCTGGTGAGAGGTGATACCACCGTAGCCGAGGGCGGCGAGGAAGTCTTCTACGTTGCTGTAATTGAACAGCCCCGCCAGTTCTTGGCGCTCAATCCGTATTCCCAGGTGCCGTAGCTCCTTCTCCAGGAGTTCCCGGCCTCGCTCAATATTGTCCGTCCGTTCCTGCCTCTTGAACCACTGTCGTATTTTTTCCCGGGCATGCGAGGTCTTAACATAGCCGAGGTGGGGACTGAGCCAATCGCGGCTCGGGCCTTTGGCTGTTTTAGTGGTGACAATATCCACGACATCGCCGTTTTTCAGTTCATAGTTGAACGGGACCAGCCGTCCGTGGACCTTGGCGCCAACACAACGGTGACCGAGTTCGGTATGTATCCGGTAGGCAAAATCGAGCGGAGTGGAGCCTCTGGGGAAATCCATGATATCGCCTTTGGGGGTGTAAACAAATACCTGGTCCATGAAAATGTCGGTCTTGACCGATTCTAAAAACTCTTCGGCACCGCTCAGTTCCCGGTGCCACTCAATCATCTGGCGCAGCCAGGCTATCTTTTCTTCAAAGCGCAGGTCATGCTTCTCAGCCTCTTTTTCACCTTCTTTGTAGCGCCAGTGGGCCGCCACCCCGTATTCAGCAACATGGTGCATCCCCCGGGTGCGGATCTGGACTTCCAGCGGCGTGGTGCTCAGGCACATTACCGCGGTATGGAGCGCCTGATAGCCGTTGGCTTTGGGATTGGCTATGTAGTCGTCAAATGTCTCGGGCAGGGGATGCCACAAGCTGTGGATGATGCCCACCGCGCTGTAGCACTCCGGGACGGAATTGACCAGGACGCGGAGGGCAAGCAGGTCATGGATATCATCGAATGGTTTACCCATTGCCGCATACCGCTCCATTTTCTGGTGGATACTGTAAATATGCTTGGCTCGGCCGGACAGCTCGGCATTGAGTCCAATCTTGGCAAACTCTTTCTTTATAATCTCAATCACCTGGTTGATGAAGCTTTCCCGCTGTATGCGCCGGGCGGCAATCAGCCGGGCAATGCGGCGGTATTTCTCCGTCTCCAGGTATTGAAAGGAAAGGTCTTCCAGTTGCCACTTGAGCTCCCATATCCCCAGCCGGTGGGCGAGGGGGGCATATATCTCCAGCGTCTCCTGAGCAATACTCCGCTGCCGGTCGTCGGGGAGAGCGGACAGGGTGCGCATATTATGCAGGCGGTCCGCCAGCTTGATGAACACCACCCGGAGGTCTTCCGCCATGGCTACCAGCATCTTTCTCAGGTTTTCCGCCTGGGCGGCTCCCGGCATGGTGCCTGCTGGAAGGGCGACCCTCCCCAGTTTGGTGGTGCCGTCAACCAGCTTGGCTACCTCGGCGCCGAATTTTGCCTTGATATCGTCAATTTTAACCCCGCAGTCCTCGGGAGTATCGTGCAGCAGGGCGGCGATGAGTGAGCTAACGTCAAGCTCGAGCTCGGCAAGTATCAGCGCCGTTTGGACCGGGTGTTCCAGATAGGGCTCTCCCGACTGGCGCAACTGCCCCCGGTGTGACTCGGCGGCAAACCGGTACGCGTCTTCTATCAAAGCTATCTTATCGGGTGGAAGATAACCCCTCACTTTGTTCAGGAGCTTGTTAAACGACATGTCACCACCACCGGGCAATTTGTCCCTTACGTTCTCAGTATATCTCATGGTGCTGGTCATGTAAACGTGGCGCACGGCTCGGACTTTACAAATCAGGCATCCATCCTGTATTCTAGCCGATGAGACAGGTATTAAGGAGAGACGGGTGTATCGAGCGCCGCGCGGGACTACTGATATACTGCCGGATGAGCAGGCGTACTGGTATTATGTGCGACAGAAGGCGGTCGAGGCGTGCCAGCTCTATGGTTATCAACGTATTGACTCGCCGGTCTTTGAAGACACCGGGCTCTTCGTGCGCAGCGTGGGCCAGGGTACCGATATTGTCGAGAAGGAGATGTACACCTTCACTGACAAGGGAGGCAACCGGGTCACCTTGAGACCGGAGGGTACCGCACCGGTATGCCGTGCCTATCTGGAACGCGGCATGCATAACTGGCCGCAGCCGGTGAAGCTCTATTACCTGGCTTCAATCTTCCGCTATGAGCGACCTCAGGCAGGAAGACTGCGGGAGCACCACCAGTTCGGCTGCGAGGCGATCGGCGACGGCGACCCGGCCCTCGACGCCGAGGTCATTGCCATGGCCTGGCAGTTCTTTCTGTCCCTGGGGCTGGAGCGCCTCTCCCTGCAGCTTAACAGCATCGGCTGCCGGCAGTGCCGCCCGGGCTACCTGGCGGCGCTTACCGGCTACTATGCGGGTTACCGGGATGAGCTGTGCCCGGACTGCCGGAGCCGGTTAAAGCGGAACCCCCTGCGCCTCCTCGACTGTAAAAAACCGTCGTGCCAGCGCATCGCCGATGGCGCTCCGAGAAGCGTTGACCACCTGTGCCCGGAGTGCCAGGCCCACTTTGAGAAACTCCGGCACTATCTGGAACTGGAGGCAGTCCCCCCGGTGGTCAACCACCGCCTGGTGCGGGGTCTGGACTACTACACCCGGACGGTATTTGAGGTCCAGCCTGAGGGCGGTAGCGCCCAGAGTACCCTCGGTGGCGGCGGTCGCTACGATGACCTTATCGAGGAACTGGGTGGGAAGCCCACCCCGGCGATCGGCTTTGCCGCCGGCATGGAGCGGATTATTCTCAACCTGAGAGAGCAGGGCATTGCCGTGCCCCCGCTCCCCGGCCCGCAATTGTTTATTGCCTACCTGGGAGAAGCAGCCCGACAGGTGGCAGTCCGGCTGGCGGCGAATTTACGGCGGGCGGGCACCGGCGTTCTGGTGGCAACCGGTGACCGGAGCCTGAAAGCCCAGCTGCGCCAGGCGAATGCCCGCGGCGTCCGCTACGCGGCGATCATTGGCGCCGATGAGGTGGCGGCGGGAAGTGTGGTGCTGCGGGACATGGCGAATGCCCGGCAGGAAACCGTCCCGGTGGCAAAATTACCGGCATTGCTTACGTGATTTTGCGGAACAGCCAGCCCGAGGAATTACGTAACCCCAAATGTTTAGCAAAAATAATAAATTTATGTAAATTTGATGGCGGCTGGGGTTGACAAAAGGTCATTCTATGCTATAGTAGTAGGTGGTAGCTTTACGAGCATTGTGCTTATTGAAGGAGGTGATGCTATGGCAGCAGCCCGCGAGGGGAGATAGAGGCAGGAACTCTGATTGCGGCTTAATTAAGTGACGGTATCTTCATGAAGGAAGGGAAATGGAGGTGCTTCTCCATGTTTGTGAAGATATTATCATACCAGAAAGACTAGTACTTAAATTGCATAAGGAGGCAATTAAAGGTCGATGAAAAAGAAATTAACCAGAATATGGGGCGTTGGCTTGGTAGTAGTGCTGCTGGTCAGCCTGTTTGCCTTTGCCGCCCCCGCCTCTGCCGGTACGCTGGAATACAGCAAGATACCCACTCCGTCAGCGGTTCACTACCAGATAAACGGCACCTCGGATGCGTCGTTTGTCAGGGTGGCGTCTGACGGCACCATCTTCGCCGTGGACACCCAGCCGGCTAGTGACATTGTCTACAAGTCCGTTAACGGCGGTTTTTCCTGGACGGCTTCTACGGCGCTCGGTTTTGACTGCGCCGACTTGGAGCTTTCACCGGACTACGCCAATGACAGCACCCTCTTCGCCCTGAAGGGCACACTGGACGCTGTCCAGGTCTATATTTCCACCAACGGCGGCGCCAAGTTCAACCCGCTGGGTGGCGCCATTGCCTCATCAGGTGGAATAACCGGGACCGACCTGGCCGTTTCACCGATGTACACCAGCGGCTCCGGCGAGGTAATGGTGGGCACCAGCGATAACGGCACTACCCAGTACGGTGACGTCTACCTGTGGGGCGCCCAGGGCGTGCTCAACTGGGTCGCCCAGAGCTTTAACCAGGACATAACCACGGTAGCCTTCTCGCCCAACTACCCGATTGACGCTACCTACCTGGCTATCGGCTCCAATGCTACTGACACCTACCTGCACAGCAAGGTCAGCACCAATGCCCCGAACAGCCTTGCCGGGTATCCGGTCAATCTGACTCCCACGGGGATAACCGCGGTCACCGAAGCGGAAATCACCGGTTCTGCCATTGCCTTTGCGTCCGACTGGAATGGCAGCATCCCCACCCTGCAGCGGAGCTTCGTGGCGCTGCGGTCAAGCAATGCTGACGACGACGTCCGCCGGATTACCGGCACCACGTCCGTTGTCGGGCTGGCTCCTGAGGGAGGCGGTGACCAGCAGTACATCAGCCTCGCCTACACCGGCGACTATAATACCGGCACCCTGTTTGCCGGCGCCGCGGGCGCGGCTCAGGTACGGCGC
>CAYXWH010000032.1:20680-20923 GCA_964468755.1 uncultured Dehalococcoidaceae bacterium | reverse complement strand
GAACACTATATCATGCGAGGTAAATAATCAACGTATTAATAATATATTCAGTGAGTTAAGAACTCTTCCAGTAGGTAGGTATCCAAATGCAACAGCTGTTCTGTTTCGTAGTCTATTAGAGATGTCACTTTATCATTATCTAAGTCTGACGGGTGATCTCGAAGCTATAATTAGCAGCGAAAAAGACAAGAACAAAAACTTGGCAAGAGACTGGCAACCAAAACTTAAACGTATGCTAACACA
>CAYXWH010000032.1:18532-20670 GCA_964468755.1 uncultured Dehalococcoidaceae bacterium | reverse complement strand
GAACAATCCTAATCAATTGAAAACTTTAAGGAAATTTATATTACAGAGAGAAGAATTATTTTCTCATGATAGTATGAATTTCTTCGTTCACAATCAATACTATCCACCTAATGAGGAAATGTTAAGGGGATTTTGGGCTCAACTGGAAGGATTGTTTCAGATTATCCTAGTTGAACCTGATTCTTAATAACGCTCTCTTTTCATGAGGTACAGATGAGTTTTACTCGTAGTCCTTTACGCTACCCGGGTGGTAAATCGCGTTTCTCCAAATTGCTAGCCAGATTTATAGAATTGAATAACCTACAAGACGGGATTTATACTGAGCCTTATGCTGGAGGTGCGGGAGCAGGTTTGTATTTACTTTTTGCGGAGTATGTCAATAGTATTATTCTCAATGATGCAGATAGAATGATATACCTATTCTGGAAGTCAGTACTTTATAATACTGATAAATTTATTAAGTTGATTAACGACACGCCAATATCTATTGATGAGTGGCAAAAGCAAAAACGAATCTTCAAAAATAATCACTCAAACTCTGAATTGGATGTAGCTTTTGCCACTTTTTATTTAAACAGATGTAATAGATCGGGAATACTGCATGCTGGTCCGATTGGCGGACAATCACAAAATGGTGATTGGCGATTGGATGCGCGCTTCAATAAAAAAGAGCTAATCAGAAGAATTGAAAAAATAGCTCTATATGATTCACGTATCTCTGTCTACAACCTTGACGCCATTGAATTTATAGAGCGCTATGTTATTCCATTAGCTACACCTGAAAAACGTATTTTGGCATACCTCGACCCTCCTTATTACTCTAAGGGTGCACAACTTTATCTGAATTATTACACCGCAGAAGATCATGTGAAACTTTCTGAATATATTAATGGGCAGCGTGTATTCAGGTGGATTGTCTCTTATGATGATGTTCCTCAGATTAGGCAGCTATACTGCAATTATATAATTAATGGGATTTCTCTAAATTATTCTGCACATAAAACCAAGGTTGGAAAAGAGGTAATTATCTTCTCGCCAAATAGTATCATTCCAGATTGTTGCACAATCGGCCATAACCTAATCGAGAACACGTGATACTAGCTCGCAGACTAGGCTTTCATCTCCCTATAAATTATCAAACTATCCTTGAATCTCACACTGCGTGTATACCTTCCCACCATATAAAAAGCATCCTATCCACCAGTTTACTCATGGATGTATCTATCACTGGTTGGAATGGTAAGCAAGAACTTGGCGGGAGCGCATGGGAGTCGAACCCACCGAAGACAGCCTTACTGCCCCCCAACGGAGTTGAAGTCCGCGAAGCCCACCGGGACTCATCCGCTCCCGTTTCAACTAAAATTGAGGACTATAATTAAGTATATAGTACCGCTTCACGAAGCGCAACACTCGGTATCGCTGGCGGCCGGATACGGTAAGGCTGCTTTAGCTCAGGCAACTGTTTCAGCAAGCTCGGTCGGTTTCTCCCGCCGGTAGACGAATTTCGCCAGCCAGATGCTCATTTCATAAAGGACAATCAGTGGCAGCGCCACCAGGCTCTGGTTTATCGGGTCGAAGGTGGGGGTAATAATGGCCGCCAGGATAAAGGCAATAATTATGGACATCTTTCGCCTTTCGGCGAGCCACTCCGGCTTGAGGACACCGATTCTGGCCAGGAATGTGGTCACCACCGGCATCTCAAAGACAAGCCCGATAGCCAGCAGCAGCCTGGTGATAATGGAAATGTAATTGCCTACCTTGATTTGCGGGGTGGCTATCTCGCTGCCGAAGGTAATCAGGAACCTGGTTGCCGGCGGCACCAGTATGAAGTAGCCGAAGACGACCCCGCCGAGAAACATTATGGCTATCCAGGGGAGTATGAAATAGACGTACCGTTTTTCCCGTCGTGTCAGTGCCGGCGATACAAACATGATGACCTGGTAGGTGATGAAGGGTATAGCCAGGATAATGCCGGTGAAGATGCATACCTTCATGATAGTGCCGATCATCTCGGTCATCTCGATGTAGATCAGTTCAATGCCTTCGGCGGGTAATATCAGGATGTAGAAAATCCAGTCGTAAAAGATAAAAGCGAGCGCCGCTGCTACCGCTATTGCAATGACACTCCAGATTAGCCG
>CAYXWH010000032.1:17039-18432 GCA_964468755.1 uncultured Dehalococcoidaceae bacterium | reverse complement strand
GGAGATTCAGGGGGTGTACTGGCTGGTTTTACCGGTGTTTTTCGGGTATTCTCCGCGGGGTTGTCCCGGGTTGGGGCTGGCTTTTCACTTTCCTGTGATTCTATTTCACGGCTCACGGCGGCGGTGAATTCGTGGCTTGCCTTGCGAACCGTGCGGGAAATCTGGCCCAGTTTACGGGCGATTTCGGGCAGCTTATTCGGCCCCCATATTATCAGCGCGATAACCAGGATAAGTAAAATCTCCCATGTGCCTATGCCAAAAAATCCCATCCTTCACTCTCTCGCTGTGCCACATTTGGAACCGCCGTAAGGCAATACGGTTTGGGTGGTGTTGCTGACGTATGTGGTGGGGCAGTTTCTAGCTTTTTACTGCTTTCTTGCTTGTGGACTTTTTAACCTGGGGGCGTTCCTCCGCTGACTCCTCTTCTTCTTCACCGCTTTGTCCTCTTTTGAATGCCCGCAAGCCTTTGCCAATAGCTCCGCTGACCTGCGGTAGTTTCCCTACGCCAAAGACGATAAGAATAATTACCAGTATGAGGGCGATTTCCCAAGGTCCCATGCGAAACGGCATAACTCCTACCTCCTCCTTAGGCATCTATACAATTTTACTTATTGTAATCGAAACCATTACCGGTTGCCAATACCGTCTATGCGGGTTTCACCGGAAAAAACCGAGAGCCGGCTGGTGCGGGCATAGCCGACTATGGTGATATTAAATTCGCGAGCGAGTCTTACCGCACGCTCGGTTACCGCTGCCTTGGTAACGACAATAGGCGCCTGTATTTTGGCTGCCTTCAGCAGCATTTCCGATGATATCCGTCCTGTGGTCAACAGAATATGGTCCCGGACTGAAACTCCCCTGAGCATACATTCGCCGAGCAGCTTGTCAAAGGTATTATGCCGGCCAATGTCCTCGGCGGCTATCATGATTTGTTTACGACTGGCCAATGCCGAGCAATGGGTGCCGCCGGTTTCCGGGAACATGGTCTGCTGGCGGCGCAGTTTTCTCATCAGCGCCAGTATTTCCCGCGGCGTGACTACCAGAGCCGAGTCTATTTCCGGATCCGGTAGCCGGGTAGCAAAACTGATTCCCGTGGGGGTCCGGGTGCGCGTAGTCGGCACCCGGTATCCAGTATCGGTTAGCCGGACGGTTGCCGTAGTCAGGTCATCGCCAATATCAATATCGACCACCTGGCTAAGGTCGGTGATGATTCCCTCTGAGTAGAGAAATCCGACCACCAGACAGTCCAGCCTGGTAGGGGTGCACATAATGGTGAGCAATTCCTGCTGATTGACATAGACTTTTAGTGGGACTTCATGGGGTAGCCGGACCGATGTTCCCTGCCAGCGTGTCTTGGAATAGAAATGACAGGCTACATCCGGGATGACACCGT
>CAYXWH010000032.1:8479-16939 GCA_964468755.1 uncultured Dehalococcoidaceae bacterium | reverse complement strand
TGCTGGGCTTGTTGGTCAAGGTCCAGCGTATAGAAGCGTTCCAGAGGCAAGAGCACTTCACCATCCGTCTGTCGCAGGTCAATGGCTTTCAGGTACTGCTGGCATCGCTCACATATGTAGAGACGGTATAATCCCTTATCATCGGTAAAATAGGCAAGGGCCTTCTGGTCCTCCGTGCCGCAGAAAGGACACTGGAGGCGCTGGAAAAGCCATTCGGTATCACACTGTGAACAGATGAGCCACCTCGACCCGCGTTCCCTGTCCAGATAGGCAAAATCAGGGACACCCCCACAAATGGGGCAGTAGTTACGGCGCCACCGTTCCGGGTCGATTGAATCGATATACATTTGAGCCAGGCTGCTCAGAAATGGCTTTACCGCAGCCTGGATAACGGACGGCAACAGCGCTTTGCTGGCACCCCGGGCAGAGAGCGTAGCAGGTAGCCTGGCTTCGGCTAACCATTCCCTGACCGTTTCTTCGGTGAGTGTGTTACCTGCCCCGGGGAGCTTCCATTTTTTCGGAATAACGCCGAATAAATCGGGATAGTGGTCAAAGACAGCGATAACCTGGGAGAACACCTCCGGTAGCAATGACCAGTTGACTGTTACTTTGGCGAAGCTTACCAGTGGCAAGCCTTGCTTGATAGCCGGGTCAAGCGATTGTGGGTCCAGGCGCCCGGACACGCTTATCTGCCGGCTCACTCGAGAATAAATTTGGATAAGCTTCTCATAGAATTCTAGGAGGAGGGAGATTTCCCCCTCCTCCTTTCGCTGCGCTTCTAGCTTTTTCAGAATTAGTTCACAGTTGTCTGGTGTCAACTTGACTTCACTCCCTTGCTATTGGATATTTCATTATACCACTTGCGATGGTGGTCTTTGGCATACTCGGCGGAAATCTTGCCGTTTATCATCGAGCCCCAGGCTTCGGCCATCAGGGGGTGGAAAACGCCCAGGTAAATGTGGACAAAGAGCATCGCTCCGCTGACGATAAAGGCAATATCATGTACAAAAACCGTCCATTGCAGCAATGCCGCCGGGGCTATCGTTTTGAAAAACCAAAGGATACAGCCGGTTATCACGAAGATAACCCCGAAAACAATGACAATAAACCACCACAGCTTCTGACCGGTATTCAGCGACCCCTGAGGTGGCATAGTGCTTTCATCACCAAAAAAATAATAGACGGGGGCTGCCTTCAACCAGCCGATATCTTCGGTACCCCAGGTAAAAGCCTGCTTGATTCCTGCCCATGCTCCTTTCCAGTCCATGGTAATGTAGATAATGGGGGCAATGACAAAGATGAGTGCAGCAACGCGGTGGATAACCCGTGTCCAGCTATCCTGGGCCAGAAAACCGAGCTGAGGGATAAAAAGGAACAAACCGGTGAGGAACAGGAACACGAAGGCCCCGGTGTGCACCCAGTGCAATACCCGTATAGGCTTCCGGTACTTTACTACTTCATGGTTCGTCATTTCTCCTCCTTTTTGACATTGGCACGGGCGACCATATAGTTGAGGCCAAGTCCGATGATAGCCAGTCCACCCACGGCCCAGCCGATTGGCTGCAAAACGTCCTGCCAGGCAATGGTGGCTGCGGAAACCTGGGGGTCAACCGGCAATCCGTAGACGGCGGGAGAATCATCAAGCACATACATAACGTGCAGGCCGTCGAGTTCATTCTCGCCATACAGATAGGCATTACTCCAGCCCTGGGCTTTCAGTTTCGCCACACGTTCTCTGCCCACTGATACCATCTCATCGCGGTCGCCATAGAGCAGTGCCTTGGGGGGACAGGTTTTAACACAGGCTGGCTCATAGCCTTCGGCAATCCGATTCAGACCGGGGGTGGTGCAAAAAGTGCATTTGTCCATTTTGGCAATTCCGACAATGATGTTGCGGTCAGTGCGCGGAACGTCGAACGGACAGGCTTCTATGCAATAGCCGCAGCCGGTGCACAGGTCTTTATTATAGCCGACAAAACCGAGTGCATCGTGGTAGAGAGCACCGCTGGGACAGACCCGGACACAGGCGGCGTCGGTACAGTGCATGCATGACCGCCGGGTGAAGAGCCAGCGTATCTTACCCCCCGCCTCTACTTCTCTGAATTCCATTTTGAGCCATGTTGTCGGTGAAAGGTCGGGCGGGTTTTCATAGCTGCCCCAGTTCTTTGCCAGAACGCCGTTTTCATCGGCGGGTGTCGGTATATATTCATCATTTTCATTCCACTGTTTGCAGGCTACCTGGCATCCACGACACGCGGTACAGCGGGTTGCATCATATAGAATTGCTTTTTCTGCCATTTTCTCCTCCAAATAAGGGCTTGGCTCTTACCGCTTAAGCCTTCCGGATTTTGACCAGGAAGGCTTTGTATTCCGGTATCATGGTATTGGCGTCACCCACATGGGGAGTAAGCATATTGGCACTATCACCAGTAGACAAGCCAATGTAGCCCCAGTGCCAGACAACGCCGACCTGATGCACGTTGTGTCCGTTCATCTGGAAGGGCTTGAAACGCTTGGTCACCACGGCAACCATGTTCACCTGTCCTCGTTTCGAAGCTACGATAACCCGGTCGCCATTGGCAATACCGTGTTCCGCCGCCAGTTCTTCGCTCATCTCAACAAAGGGCTCAGGCATGGCTTCGATTACCCAGGGCATGTTTCTGGTCATCTGACCGCCCTGCCAGTGCTCACAGACCCGGTAGGTGCAGCATACAACCGGGTATTCATCCGGAGTTCCCTGCTCATCGGGACGCCATATCTTGAACGCCGGGTTATTTTGCTGCCTGGACATAAGATTCTGAACCGGGGATTCCCAGGGCTCGTAATGCTCGGGCAGCGGTCCTTCCGCCATGCCGGGTCCGAACATGTTGGCGAAGCCATCAGGCTTCATGATGAAGGGATATTTGGTCTTCTCCGGGTCAACCGCCATCGGCGGCCAGCCACCGTCAGGAACGTCGCCGGTCCATTTATCTCCCTTCCACCAGATTACCGGATGTTCCTTGTCCCATGGTTCCCCGAACAGGTCTACCGAGGCGCGGTTGTAGATAATGCGGCGGTTAACCGGCCAGCACCAGGCGAACCTGGGATACATTCCAATGTTATAGTCGCCGGGGGTGAGGTCACGGCGCGCCGCCATATTGCCCTCTTCAGTATAACTGGCGCAGTACAGCCAGTTCCCTGAGCTGGTCGTACCGTCATCCTTCAATTTGCCAAAGCTGGGTAGCAGCTTGCCGGTGGTCAGGTCATAGCCGTTGATTTCCCTGGCGACGGCGTGGACGTCCGGGTGGTCAGTCCCGTAATTCCAGTGGAGTTTGGTGATTGAATCGGCACCGGGGCCGCCTTCTTTGCTATAAAGCTCCTTGAGCGTGCGGGTTATCCGGTCTATCATCCAGAGGTCGTCCATAGCGTCTCCGGGACCGTCAGCAGCCGCATAACGCCACTGCATCCAGCGACCGCTGTTGGTGATGCTGCCCTCCTTTTCAAAGGAATTCAGGGCGGGGAGGAGGAAGACCTCGGTCTTGATATCAGCCGGGTTGACTCCGGGGCGTTTCCAGAAACTGGCTGTTTCGGTATGCCAGATATCGGCGACCACCATCCAGTCCAGCCTGTCCATAGCCAGGCGTTCCAGGTTGGCATTGGGACCACCGACTGCCGGGTTCTGACCCCAGCACATGAGGCCCTTGATGATGCCGGAGTACATAGCTTCGAACAGGGAGATATGGGAGTAGTTCTTGCCCGACTCAATCTTGGGCAGATAATGGAAGCCGAAATCGTTGGCTCTGGTAGCGGCATTGCCGTACCAGGCTTTAAGCAGGCTGGTAATGTATTTCGGCGTGTGTTGCCACCAGTTGGCGCTGAGGGGGTCACTGCTGGTGGGAGTAGCCCTTTTCATGTATGTCTCAAGGCTGGTATCGCTATCCACCGGCACCTTCAAGTAGCCGGGAAGGATATGGAAAAGGAGGCAGTGGTCAGTGGAGCCCTGGACGTTTGACTCTCCCCGCATGGCATTAATACCGCCGCCAGCAACGCCGATATTGCCCAGGAGGAGCTGCAGAATGCAGTAAGAGCGGATGTTCTGGGCTCCATAGGTGTGCTGGGTGGTTCCCATGGCGTAGAGAATGGTACCCGACTTACCAACACCGCCGGTAGCGGCGAAATGCTGGCATACGGAAAGAAAGGTGTCTACGGGAGCGCCGGTAATTTGCGACACCATTTCCGGGGTGTAGCGGGCTACATGCCTCTTTGCCAGCTGAAAGACACAGTCGGGGTCTTTCAGGATCTTGTCCCGCTTCGGGATTCCGCCATCGTCTCGCTGGAACTGCCAGGAGGATTTATCATATTTTCGCTTGCCGGCATCGGTCTCATTATGGCTACCGGCGTAGCCGGAGAAGAGACCTTCCAGCTCAGCGGGCCCCCTGTAATCGGGATGAATCAGGAAAGAGGCGTTGGTATACTCGGTAATGTAGGTCATATTATAGTGACCGGGGTTTCGCTCAATGTCATCCAGCACGTACTTAATCATGCCGTTGATGAAGGCGATATCCGTTCCCGACCGCAGCGGGCAGTAGATATCGGCTTTGGCTGAAGTCCTGGTGAACCTGGGGTCAATGCTGATGAGTTTGGCCCCGCGTTCCTTGGCTTCAGTGATATGGCCAAAAGCAGCCGGGTGATTTTCCGCCGGATTGGAGCCAATGGCCATTATGCAATTGCTGTTGGCAATATCATTCCAGTGATTGGTCATCGCCCCGCGGCCGAACGTTTCCGCCAAACTGGCGACCGTGGGGGAATGTCATATGCGGGCATGGTGCTCGATGTAGACCAGACCCAGGGCTCGCGCCATCTTTGCCAGGAGGTAGCACTCTTCATTATCAAGTGCGGAACCACCCAGGTTGGCGATGGCATCGGTGCGGTTGACCAGATTGCCGTTGCTGTCACGTTCGGTGAAGTTGGCGTCTCTGGTATCTTTAATCCGGCGGGTGATGGTGTCAATTGCCCAGTCCCATGACTTTTCTTCCCAGTCGGTCCCGCCGGGACGGCGGTACAGGACATTACTTAAACGCCAGGGATTATCCGCGGATAGCTGGCGCATCGAGGCGCCTTTGGCACAGGCGGCGCCGCGGTTGACGGGATGGTCCGGGTCACCCTCGATATTGATAACCCTGCCGTTTTCGGTAGCCACAATAAAACCGCAGCCCGAAGCGTCATAGGGACAGATGGTGCTCATTTCACCGAGCTTCTTTTTAAGGGGGAGGAATTTGGGAGGTGAGGCAAAAGCGGTGCCACCATTGAATGCTCCCAGCAAGAAGATACCACCCAGCCCCGCTCCAGAGGTTTTCAGAAAATCTCTTCGGCTTAGCTCCATAATACCTCCTAAAAATAAGTTCAGGATAGCACTATTTGCGGATTTGGTTGCTTATTTTTTATTTGGCTATTATTCTCCTCTAATGGTTGAACATATAAAAAAGGGGGGGATCAGATACTTCCCCCTCATTATTAAAATCCATCGTCTATGGCAAATAAAAATATTTTCAGGTCATTCGAGCCAGTATAAGCTATTAAGAAAAAGCCTGTCAATATATATTAGGCATAAATACCTATATTTTTTATAACATATGTAACAGTATATGCTAAGGCTCATTATTATTAATTGGTATATATACCTATATCAGTTAAGTATACATAGCTACAAGATTACTTCTCTGGAAATGGCTCAATACGGCTAGGCGGTGCCGATTTCGTTAAGGACTGTATTTAGTATGTGGGGTAACTTTTTCTGAAGCTCGGCGGACAGCTCAGTCCCGAAATCTATCTCTTTGGGCTCAATTCCGATGATAATGGTTTCTCCGGGCTCATTACCCATAAGCTTGAGGAGTGCCAGTCCCTGTTCTACCCCCAGGTCATGGGCGGAAATGGCTAACACGGTCGGCGTGGATAAGTCGCAGGGGTGGAGCCGGTACACGGTGCCGGGTTCACCGTCACCTTTTGCCGCGTCAATAATAATCAGTTTATCTCCGGCATTGGCGTAGGCGATAAGGTCCGGGGCTGTCCCGGCATCGATAAGGCTGACGTCATCAGTGAGGTGAACTTCCTGAAGGGCTCTCACCACATGGACTCCAATCCCCTCATCTTTGAGGAGAAGGTTGCCCACACCGATAACCAGGGTTCGGGGTGGCTTCTCACCTGATTGGCTATGAACGGTATATTCTGCCATCGCGCTCGCTCAGCAAATTCGGGGCAGTAGCTCACCGACCGGCATATCCACGATGCGGGACGCACCGAGACGGGTTTTCATGACCACTCTGCCGGGGTGCTCGGCGACTACTTCACCGATGATGGCGGCATTGGCGCCATATCGGTTTTGACTCATTGCCTTCAGGACGGCACCGGCATCGGTTGCCGCCACTACTGCCACCAGCTTGCCCTCATTGGCGATATAGAGGGGGTCAAAGCCGAGAAGCTCACAGGCGGCTAACACCGCTCTATCCACCGGTATCCTGTCTTCTTCAATAATTATGCCAACCCTCGATTGTTGGGCAAAGTCGTTGAGTGTGGTAGCCAGTCCACCGCGGGTCGGGTCACGCAGACAGTGAATGGTGGCGGAGACATCCAGCATATCGGCTACCAGATGGTTGAGCGGGGCACAATCGCTTTTAACCGTGACCCGGAAGTTCAGCCCTTCACGCTGGCTAAGCACGGCAATGCCGTGGTCGCCGAGGTTGCCGTTGACGATGACCTTGTCTCCGGGGCGTGCATAGGCTGCCGAAATGTTTACTCCGCTGGCAATGACACCGACGCCGGCAGTATTGATGAAGAGCTTGTCCGCAGCGCCCTGATTGACCACCTTGGTGTCACCGGTAACAATGCTCACTCCGGACTCAGCGGCGGTTTCGCCGATGGAAGTAACAATCTGTTTCAGTTCGGCGATGGGCAAGCCTTCTTCAATAATAAAGCTCAAGCTCAAATATTCAGGAACGGCTCCGCTCATCGATAGGTCGTTTACCGTGCCGCATACTGCGAGCCGGCCGATATCCCCGCCGGGGAAGAAGATGGGGTTGACGGTGTAGCTGTCGGTGGTAAAGGCGAGGCGCCCGCCAAGCTCAAAGACTGCTGAGTCATCCAGCGTATTCAGAATGGGATTATCCAGAAGGGGCAGCAAGACCTGTTCAATTAAATCATGGCTGAGTTTGCCACCGCTGCCGTGGGCGAGTAAGACCCTATCTGTCATTACTGTCTCCATAGTGGTAATAGGTGGCACAGCTCCCCTCAGCCGATACCATGCAGGGGCCTACCGGGTGTTCCGGGGTACAGGTCTCGCCGAAAAGCGGGCAGTCGAGAGGCGTGCTCACACCGCGGAGAATGCTGCCGCAAATACAGCCTTCAGGTTCATGGGGTGTGCCGGTGTTGATGTCGAACCTGCCTTCGGCATTGAAACGACGGTATTTTGCCTGCAACCTAAGACCGCTGGCTGGCACGATACCGATACCGCGCCAGTTGGCATCGGCGATCTCAAACACGGTCTCCATGAGGCGGAGGGCCGGCTGATTGCCTTCGGGCTTGACCCCGCGGCGGTAGGCTATCTCTACACCGGGTTGCCCGTCCTCAACCTGGGTGACCAGACGGTCGATGGTGAGCAGGATGTCCAGCGGTTCAAACCCGGAAATGACGCAACCGATATGGTACTCATCGGGAATAAACTGGTAGGGGTGGGAGCCGATAATACTGCTGACATGCCCCGGACCGACAATACCGTTGAGCCTGACTTCGCCCAAATAAAGGAGCGTTTTCATTATCGGCGGGCAGAGCTTATGTAGGCAGAGGAGGTAGTAGTTATTGATTCCTTCCTGCTCTGCCTGGAGGATGGATGCAGCTATGGCCGGGGCCGTGGTTTCAAAGCCGATGCCGATGAACACTACCGATTTATCCTGATTATCGCGGGCGATGGCGAGGGCATCCCGGGTGGAGTAGACCACCCGGATATCAGCACCCTGGGCTCTGGCCGTTTGCAGGCTGGAATAGCTGCCCGGAACCCGCACCATATCTCCGAAACTGGTGATAATGACATCAGGCAGGTGCGACAGGGCAATGGCTTTGTCCAGGTCAGCAGTGGCGGTGACGCATACCGGGCAACCGGGACCACTAAGCATCTCAATGGTATCGGGAAGAAGCTGGCGGATGCCATTTTTAAAAATAGCGGCGGTATGCCCGCCACAGAATTCCATAAACCGTATGGGCCGGGTGGAGTGGCGGCGTATCCTGTCCACCAGCTTCCTGCCCAATTCCGGGTCACGGTACTCGTCAGTAAACTTCACTTATTTCCCTCAGTAGTTTGAGTGTTTCCTCAGCTTCAGTCGGGTCAATCACACTAATGGCATAGCCGGTATGCAGCAGCACATAGTCGTCCACTTTCGCCTCCGGGGTAAGCTGAATACTGATATCACGGGTCAAGCCGTCTATCTCGAC
>CAYXWH010000032.1:1553-8379 GCA_964468755.1 uncultured Dehalococcoidaceae bacterium | reverse complement strand
GAGATAATTTGACATAACTTGAGTATGATTCGGGCGATGGTAGTGTGAAATCTTGAGGCGATTATGGCGGTGGCGGTGTTATTGTGCAGGTCTTTGATTAGTGCCGTGAATAAATCACCCAACCGGATGATATGCACGCCATCCTGCTCGGTTATGCGGAACGGGTAGTGTGCCGTTTCCTGTGCAGCGGAACCGGCGACCATCTCCAGTTCCACCGCCGCCTGTGCCTGATAATCTATCTCACCTCTGATCCCGAGCAGGGCGGATACTGCATCGAAGAGACGGCCGCAGCTTGAGGTCACAGGACAATTTATCTTTTTAGCCAGCTGGTTCTCAATAATCTCCAGCTCTTGACGGTCAATTCCCTGTAGAAAGGGTAGCCCCGGCTTCAATTCGTCAAACAGCGCCATCAGGTAACCGATGGCAGTGCGGTACGGCTTTTTGACTGCCAGGGCGCCGCCGGGTAACGGCAGGTACTCCAGGTGTCCCACCCTGGTGAAATGCCGGTAGTCGGCAACCAGGAATTCACCGCCCCAGATGGTGCCGTCGGTGCCGTAGCCGGTGCCGTCAAAGGCGACCCCGATGACCGGCCCGTCTACCCCGTTGTCCGCCAGGCAGCTGGCGATGTGGGCGTGGTGGTGCTGTACCGGGACAAGCATAATATCCGGGGAGACGGTTGCCTGCTCCCTGGCGTACTTGGTGGACAAGTATTCCGGGTGTAGGTCATGGGCAATAATACCGGGTTCAATGCGGAACAGTTTCCGGTAGAGAGAGATGGTATCGGCAAAATGCTCCACGGTCTCCAGATTCTCCATGTCGCCGATATGCTGGCTTACAAACGCGTAGTTGTCTCTGGTCAGGGAAAAGGTATTCTTCTCTTCAGAGCCGCAGCCGAGGATTTGCCGGCAGGTAAATTTCAGGAGGATGGGATAAGGAGCGTAGCCACGGGCGCGCCGGATAATCTGGGCACCCTTCCCGGTCACCATGGCAACACTATCGTCATAGCGGGAGTAAATATCCCGGTTGTGGAGCAGAAAGTAGTCGGCAATGCCGCCAAGCCGGCGTAATGCCTCATCGTTGTCCCTGGCGATGGGTTCCTCGCTGAGATTGCCACTGGTCATTACCAGGGGTAGCCCGCTTTCCTGGAGCAGCAGGTGATGCAGCGGAGTATAGGGAAGCATCACGCCGAGGTATCTAAGCCCCGGGGCAACCGCCGGGACTATGGTAGACCTTGCCTTCCACTTCATCAGGACAATAGGGCTGGCGGGAGAGGTCAGCAAATTTTCTTCTGATTTATTCACCTGGCAGTGCTCTTTTATCTCGCTGAGAGAAGCGAGCATTACCGCCAGCGGCTTGGAAGGGCGTTGTTTCCGGTCTCGCAGCAGCTTCACGGCGGCTTTATTGGTGGCATCACAGGCAAGAAGAAAACCGCCCAGACCTTTTACCGCCACAATTTTCCCCTGATTGAGCAGCTGGCTGGTCGCAGTAATGGCATCCGTGCCGGTAACAGCACCACCACCGGCATCGACGAGTTCCAGGTGCGGGCCGCACACCGGGCAGGCGTTGGGCTGGGTATGAAAGCGCCGGTTGATCGGGTCGTTATACTCGTCCCGGCATAATGGACACATCCGGAAATGACGCATGGTGGTCTTGGGGCGGTCATAGGGAATATCTTCGATAATGGTGAAGCGGGGACCGCAGTTGGTACAGTTGGTGAACGGGTAACGGTAACGCTGGTCTTGCGGGTCCAAGATCTCCCGCAGGCAGTCCGGGCAGGTGGCAATATCCGGGGACACCAGCTGATATTTACCATCTTCGGCTCTACTGTGGCGTATCTCAAATTTCTCATAGTGTGATGGTGATTGATGGCCCACCGTAATATTTTCGATACGGGCCCGCGGCGGTGCTTTTTCCGGCAAATCCTGAAGGAAGCGCTCAATGGCGGTGCCCTCGCCCTCTACCTCAATTCTGACATCCTCCGAGGTGTTGCATACCCATCCCCTGAGGTTATGCCGGGTGGCGAGCTGGTAGATAAAGGGACGGAAGCCGACACCCTGCACCACGCCCCGGACACTGACAGACACCGCGCTGGCAATCGGAACCCTGGTCATTTAGTAGTGAGCACCCTTTTTCATCTTTATCTCGCCCATCAGCCAGGAAAGCCACTGGTCTATTCCCTCACCGGTCTTACAGGAGACCTGGAATATCCTGGCCCTGGAATTGATGCCGGCAACCGCCGTACGGAAAGATTCGAGATTGAAGTCGAGATGGGGCAGAAAATCGATTTTATTAATCAACACCACATCAACCCCGCTGAACATGAGGGGATATTTATACGGTTTATCATCGCCCTCGGGCAGGCTCAGCAGCATCACCCGTTTGTGTTCGCCGAGGATAAAACCCGCCGGGCAGACGAGATTGCCCACGTTCTCGATGAACAGCAAGTCGGTGTCCGTGAGCGGCAGGTTATCCAAAGCGCTCTCCAGCATATTGGCGTTCAGATGGCAGCCACCATCGGTATTGATTTGGACCGCGGGCACACCCTGCTCGTGTACTTTGTCGGCGTCGACACTGGAGGCAAGATCGCCCTCGACCACCGCTATGCGGAATTTTTCTTTCAAGCGGTCTATCGTTTGCAGTATGAGGCTGGTCTTGCCGGCACCCGGTGACGACATTATGTTTATGGCGAGGATGCCCAGTTTATCAAGTCGCATCTGGTTTCTTCCGGCTATCACATTGTTAGCTTCGCGGGCATTCTCCAGGACCCGCAAGATCTTTACTTCCATCATGTCACCTCAATGCTTTCCACATAGCACTCATATCCTGAGGCTACCTCACTCTGGTGTTCCCGGCAAAACGGGCAGGTCCAGTCGAATTTTTCAGGGGTGAAGGTGGCATCACAGTTACGGCAATGGAGCTTGAATGGCACCCGGGTGAAGTTGAGACTGGCATCGTCAGCTATCGTCTCTTTACTTAGAAAATCAAAGTAGAAATTGACGCAATCGCTCACAATGCCCGAAATTTCACCGATAACCACGTTGATTTTCGTAATCTTGCTGGCATTGGCTTCACGCGCTTTATCAACGGCGATGGACAGAATGCCTTGGGTAATACTGAACTCATGCATTTTTACCATGGTGATACCCGTAAAGCTAATTGGTAATCGCCGGGTACATCACATAATATTATAGTCTAATACCTGGGCTCATTCAAACCTGACCGAACGGCACATTACCTGTTTTTCGCCCAACAAATTTACATATAATGACTACTGTGTTATAATTTTTTTAAGTTTTACAGTCTATGTATAAGTAAAAAACACAAGAGAGAGGCAGCATTTGGACAAGGAAAGAAAGACGGAAATCATTACTGAACACCAGTCTCGTCAAGGTGATACCGGTTCGGTTGAGGTACAGGTAGCGCTGCTTACTGAGAGGATAAACCAACTGACCAGACACATGCGGGAAAACCGGCATGATTTTCACACGCAGCGCGGCTTGCTCAAGCTGGTCGGTCAGCGGAGAAGGTTACTCAATTATCTGACCGGGGAAGACGTTAGTCGCTATAACAAACTTATTAAAAAACTCGGTCTAAGGAAGTAGAAGAGGAAGGTGGCGTTTTAGGTGACAAAGACTTTCGAGTATGAAATTGGGGGGAAACAACTCAGCATGGAAGTGGGGAGGTTTGCCGGGCAGGCAGACGCGGCGGTGATGGTTAGCTATGGTGAAACCGTGGTGCTGGTTACCGTATGCTTCAATAAGGAACCGCGGGAAGGGGTGGACTTCCTGCCACTGACTATAGACTATGAAGAACGGCTCTATGCAGCCGGTAAGATTCCGGGCGGGTTTATCCGCCGGGAGGGCCGTCCCAGCGAGGAGGCGATTCTGGCGTGCCGTCTTACCGACCGACCGTTGCGTCCGCTCTTACCCAAGGAATGGCGCAAGGACATCCAGATTATCACTACCGTCCTGTCCGCTGACAAGGAAAATGACCCGGATATGCTGTCGGTTATCGGGAGCTCGGCTGCCCTGCACCTGTCGCAGATTCCGTTTAAGGGCCCGGTAGGTGCCGTGCATGTTGGCTATATTAATGATGAGATGGTACTGAATCCAAGTATGGCTGACCTTGAGGAAAGCCTGATTGATCTGGTGGTTACCAGCACCAAAGATAAGGTTATCATGCTGGAGGCGAGTGCCAGGGAGGTATCGGAGGAGATAATCAAGCGGGCAATCAAATTCGGGCATGAGGCGAATCAGGAGATTATCCGACTTCAGGAAGAGCTTAGAGAAGAACTGGGTAAGCCGAAACAGGAAATGGCGGCTGAAGGCAACGCCAAGGTAGAAGTCCCGGTGGATTCGGCAGAGTTCCGGGAAAAGCTGGCACAGGCGCTGGGCTATGCCGACAAAGCGCGGCGGGAGCAGGCATTTGATGACCTGAGCCGGGAACTGGTGGAACAACTGGGTGACGGCTATCCTGAAGGTGCGGTAATGGCTGCTTTTAATGCCGCTGTCAAGGCTGAATTACGATCAGCAGTACTGGATAAGTCGCAGCGGTTAGGTGGCCGGAACCTGACCGAAGTCCGGCCCATTAGCTGTGAAGCTGGGCTGCTGCCCCGGACTCACGGTTCGGCGATGTTCACCAGGGGTCAGACGCAGGTGCTATCAATCACCACACTGGGCTCGACCAGAAAAGAGCAGATGCTTGACGGACTTGGAATCGAGGAGAGCAAGCGTTTTATGCATCATTACAATTTCCCTCCTTTTTCCACCGGTGAGGTCAAGCGCAGCGGGTCTCCCAGTCGACGGGAAATCGGGCATGGTGCTCTGGCTGAGCGCGCACTGGCACCGGTTTTACCCAAAGATGAGGATTTCCCCTATGCCATCCGGCTGGTATCGGAAGTCTTGAGCTCCAGCGGCAGTACGTCAATGGCGAGTGTTTGCGCTGGCAGCCTGTCGCTGATGGATGCGGGCGTGCCGGTAAAGGCATCGGTAGCCGGCGTTGCTATGGGACTGGTTACCGATCCGGCAGGACGGTTCGCTGTTTTGACGGATATCGAGGGTATGGAGGATGCCTACGGCGATATGGACTTCAAGGTTGCCGGGACAGAGGAAGGTATTACGGCGATCCAGATGGATACCAAGATAGATGGGCTTACCCTGGAAATTGTTGAAAAGACACTGGCACAGGCAAGGGAAGGCCGGCTGTTTATTATGGATAAGATGCGGCAGACCATAAGCGCCAGCCGTTCCGAGGTCAGCCGCTATGCGCCGCGAATGCATAAGATTATGATTGATACGGATAAAATTGGCAACGTGATTGGTAGCGGCGGCAAGACCATAAGGTCGATTATCAATGAGACCAAGACGACTATTGACGTAAATGATGACGGCACCGTGGTCATTGGTTCACCGGATGCCGAAGCGGCTAACCGCGCTATTGAAATCATACAGAACCTGACCAAGGAAGCAGAGGTTGGCGATGTTTACACCGGCAAGGTGAGCCGCATACTGGACTTCGGTGCCATGGTGGAAGTACTGCCGGGCAAAGAAGGTCTGGTGCATATCAGCGAGCTTGCCAATTACCGGGTTGGCAAGGTGGAAGACGAGGTCAAGGTGGGAGATGAGGTTACCGTCAAGGTAATCGGTATTGATAATCTGGGCAGGGTGAACCTTTCTCGCCGGGCTATGTTTGAGAAGAATCGGGAGGAGGGGGCCGGAGCATCAACGACTGCGGATGATGCGTCAAAACAGGGCCGGGATTATCCCCAGCAGCGTCGCCACCCTTCTGAAGGCAGGCCACGATATCCGAGGGGAGACTCCCGCTACAGCCGGGACAGGCACCCGCCCCGGGATTCTTATAAAAGCCGCTAGCGGATTTGATCAACGCTGAATCACGGGGGGTTACTATGGAGCCATTAAGAGTAGTCGTTAGAGGCGCATCGGGTAGAATGGGGCAGGAGGTGGTGAAAGCCGTTTGTCAGGAACCCGGCATGCAACTGGTGGGCGCCGTTGATTTAGAGGTTGCTGATGACTCGCTCCGCCTGCCCGACGGTTCCGGATCCGTAACCTTTTCGGCTGACCTGGAAAGTATTCTTGCCGGTAACAAGCCGAATGTGCTGGTGGATTTTACGTTAGCCCCGGCAGTCTTGCCGGCAGTACAGGCAGCCACCAAACATGGGGTTAATATGGTAGTTGGTACCACCGGTTTAACCCCTGATAGCCTCAGTGAAATTGACCAGCTGTCAATTGCCCATAAAATCGGTGTGGTGGTGGCGCCGAACTTTGCTCTCGGCGCGGTACTGATGATGCACCTTGCCCGGATAGCCGCCAGATATCTCGACTACGCGGAAATCATCGAGCTGCACCACGAACGGAAGGCGGATGCGCCATCGGGGACTGCCCTGACCACGGCGAGAGAAATGGCGAAAGCGCGTGGCAAGCCGTTCCTTCAGCCGGCGGGAAAGAGCGATGATATGCCCAGCCGGGGACAGGTAGTGGACGGGGTTGCCGTGCACAGCGTGCGGTTACCCGGACTTCTGGCGCACCAGGAAGTAATTCTCGGTGGTCCCGGACAAACGTTGAGTATCCGGCATGATACCATCAACCGTGAGTGTTTTATGCCGGGGGTGATACTGGCTATCAAAGAAGTGGTCAGTCAAAAAGGGCTTGTTTACGGCCTCGATACTTTACTTGGATTGTGAGGACTGAATGGAAAGATGCAACGTCGCCATTGTTGGCGCTACCGGTATGGTAGGACAGGAGTTTATCAGGGTACTGGTACAGCGTAAATTCCCGATGAGCTCCATTAAGCTGCTGGCTTCGAACCG
>CAYXWH010000032.1:0-1453 GCA_964468755.1 uncultured Dehalococcoidaceae bacterium | reverse complement strand
GAAGATATCCGGCAGCATAACGGAATAATCGCCAATCCGAATTGCTCCACCATTCAGATGGTGGTGGCGCTGTCCCCGTTGCATAAGGTAAATCCGATTAAACGGATTATCGTCGATACCTACCAGGCGGTGTCGGGCACGGGTACGGCAGCGGTCGAGGAGCTGCGCGTACAGACCAGGCAGGTGATGGAGGGGCAGGAGGCGGCTCCGCATGTATATCCCCATCAGATAGCCTTTAATGTCCTGCCTGAGATAGACGTCTTTCTGGATAACGGCTATACCAGAGAAGAACGGAAGATGGTGCAGGAGACCAGGAAGATAATGCACGCTGATGACATAGCCATATCGGCTACCTGCGCGAGAGTCCCCGTATTTGTCGGGCACAGCGAGTCGGTACACGTGGAATTTAACAGTCCGATGTCACCGGATGACGCCGCCGGCATTCTTGCCCAGGCGCCCGGAATAAGGATACTGGATGATACCACCATCAGTCTTTACCCGCAGCCATGGTCGGCGGCCGGTACCGACGAGGTTTTTGTCGGTCGTATTCGACAGGATACTTCCAATCCAAACGGGCTGGTGATGTGGGTCGTGGCTGATAACCTGCGCAAGGGGGCGGCATTGAATGCCGTCCAGATTGCCGAAGAAATGATAAAGCGAGAATGGATAAGTCCGAAGGGGGTAGTCAAATGAGACAGCCGGGACGTTTGTTAACCGCAATGGTAACGCCGTTTAAAGACAACGGCGAGGTTGATTATGAACAGGCGAAGAAGCTGGCTCTGGCGCTGCTTGACTCCGGAAGCGACGGGCTGGTGGTGGTGGGAACTACCGGGGAATCACCGACGTTGCTCCGACAGGAAGAGATGTGCCTCTTTACCGAGATAAAAGAAGTAATCGGCGACCGGGGCACCATTATCGCCGGTACCGGCAGCAACAGCACCGCCGAGGCGGTTGAAGCAACCAGTGAGGCGGAGAAAATCGGGGTGGATGCCTGCCTGCTGGTAGTACCGTATTATAATAAGCCCTCGCAGGAAGGACTGTACCAGCATTTCAAGACCATCGCACAGAGCACCAGTCTGCCCTGTATATTGTACAACGTGCCGTCGCGCACGGTTACCAGCCTGTCGGTGGACACGATTGTCCGGCTGAGCAAGATTGACAACATCATCGGGCTCAAGGAAGCCAGCGGTAACCTGGACCAGGTTGCCAAGGTGGTCAGCAATGCCCGGGAAGGGTTCCTGGTCTGGAGCGGTAATGATACCGATACCTTCGCGTTGATGGCTCTGGGCGGCTACGGGATTATCAGTGTTGTCTCGCACCTGGTGGGCAAGCAAATCAATCAGATGATCGACTACATGGTAGCCGGCAAGGTTGCCGAAGCCGCGGCGATACACCGCCACCTGCTGCCGCTGGTAAATTCAATGTTTGTTGTCTCCAACCCCTGCCCGCTCAA
>CAYXWH010000031.1:0-21683 GCA_964468755.1 uncultured Dehalococcoidaceae bacterium | reverse complement strand
TAAAGGACAAACAATTAATTTGGATCTGGACGGCGCGCCATTAGAGGTAAGCGCTGACAGAGAGAGACTGGAACAGGTATTGTTCAACCTCTTGTCAAATGCCAACAAGTATTCTCCCGAGGGGAGTACTATCGCTATGAAAGTGGGGCGACGTGAGAGACAAGTGGTGATAGAGTTGCATGATTGCGCCGGACCTATTAGGAAAGAGGAAAGGATAAAGGTCTTTGCCCCATACTACCGTGGAAGTGACCAAAGTCAAAGGGAACGGCAACCCGGACTTGGCCTGGGACTTGCCATTTCCAAGCGTATTATCGAGCTACACGGCGGGAAGATTTGGGTTGACCCCAAGCCGGGCGGTAACATTTTCGCCTTTGATTTACCGCTGGAACAGGCAGAGGCTTTCGGTAGTAGCGGGGAAGGAGGTGTTTCTTGAGGGTATTACTTGTCGAAGACCAATCTGAAGTGGCGGAGGCTATTTCTATCTGTCTGCAAATACGCTGGCCCGAAATGGAAATATTCCCCGTCATCCAGGGAAAGCGAGCCGTTGAAATGGCTCAATCACCTTCTCAATCATTTGACCTGGTTATACTGGACATCAACCTGCCCGATATGAGTGGCTTTGATGTACTTGGCGAGATAAGAAAAACTTCAAAAGTGCCGGTAATCATCGTTACCGTAAGAGGGGCAGAAGAAGACCAGTCCCTGGGACTGGAAATGGGGGCTGATGACTACATTGTGAAACCGTTTCGGGCCAGGGACCTGGTGAGTCGCGTAAATGCGGTACTCCGCCGCTGGGGTGAAGCTGAGGCCGCCGTAGAACAGCCATTGATATCTCGAGGAAAGGCGACGCTGGACCTGACAAGAAATGAAGTGACTATTGCCCGGAATAGAATTCACCTCGCGCCGTCTGAGTCAAGATTACTCTACATCTTGATGCAAAACGCTGATCAGACGGTCGATATTGACCGACTGCTGAAGCAGGTATGGGGAGAGCACTGCTCAAACAGTAATCTGTTAAGGTCATGCGTCCGGAGGTTAAGAGACAAGCTAAAGGACAATCCTCCGCAATTGATTTTGAACGAGCATGGTAAAGGTTACCGATTCATGTCTCCCAAAGAATAAAGATGGTGATACTGCGAAGAATAGAAGCCAGGGCTAACCTGGTAAAGCGGACCAGTGCCCGGGAGTTGATAGTGGTTCAAATATGGTGGTCAGACATATGATTCCGTATTTAAAGGATTAGCCAATATTTGTGTTTGTTTACAGAGGCACGGTCTTCGTTCTGGCGGTATTAATCTTAGCCGGGCTTCATATTAGCAGCCAGTAAAGAAGCACCTCAAAAGGCAAAAGATGAACGGGAAGTAAGAGTGATAGAACGCACTGCTGAATCGATAGAAAGAAACGAATAACTTCGCGAAGAGATTACCGCGGGTAAGATTGATATGAGAAAAATCGTGCGTCTTAGTAATGTAATCAGGACCTTGCGGAATATTAGTCAACTGATTATCAGGGAGAAAGATAGAAATCGCCTGATTCAGAAGAGTTGTGACCTGCTGGTTGAGGGGTGTGTCTACGAGAAAGCGTGGCTGCTGCTGCTGGATGAAAAAGGACAATCTGAATCAGTAAACCATGCCGGGTTTGGCGGATCTGAAACGTCATTCCTGGAGCAGTTAGTGGCGGGTGATTATCCGGAATGCGTCAGGGAATTTATGGTTCAAGATAAACCTTCTATCTCCTGTAATCAGCCCGGAGAACACCATGAAGATTGCGTTATGGTGGATAGTCACCGTCGGCAGGGCATCTTCAGATGCAGACTGGAATACGAAGGCAGGCTTTACGGGGTATTGGGGGCTATCGTCCCGGCAAGAGCGCTATCTGATAAAGAGGAGCAGGATTTGTTCCTGGAGGTAAGTAATGACCTTGCTTTCGCTTTGGCTCACATTGAAAAGGAGCAGTTGCGTAAGCTGACTGAAGAACGGCTATTGCGAGCCGCTGAAGAGTGGAGAACCACCTTTGATACCATTACCGATTCGGTTTCCATTCACAATAGAGATTACAGGATTACCAGGTTAAATAAGGCTTTTGCCCGAATGGTCGGGGTAGAATTAAAAGAACTTATCGGTAGAAATTGTTTCGAAGTTGTGCATGGAACAGATGAGCCTTGTCCGAATTGTCCTCATAGACAAGCACTAAAAGACGGGAAACCACATGCGGCTGAGTTCTTCGAGGCAAACCTCGGGATTCACCTTGACGTATCCGCCTCACCTATTATAAACGAAAAAGGTGAGGTTATGGCTACCGTTCATGTTGTCAGAGACATTACTGAGCGCAAGAAGATTGAGGAAGACCTGTGGAAAAGTGAAGCTACCAACAGGGCTATTGTCAGTGCAATCGCCAACATGATTTTTTATATTGGCAAGGATGGTACCTGTCTGGACTTCATCCCCGGTGCTTCAGGCAAGCCGCTGTACACTCCGGAGGTGACTGTCGGCAAAAAAATAGAAGAAATCTTCCCTATAGAGATTGCTTTGGATCAGATGCGTCGCATCAGGCTTGCGCTGCAAACAGGTCATGTACAGACACGAGAATACACGCTGAAAAGGCTATCGGATTTGATTTATTACGAATTCCAATTCATCCCCGTGGGCAAAGATGAGGTAATAGCCCTTACTCGTGATATCACCGAGCGGAAGCGGATACAGGAGCAGCTTATGATTGCTGACCGGCTCGCCTCGATTGGTGAGCTGGCCTCATGCATCGCCCATGAAATTAATAACCCGTTAACCGGCATAATTGGCCTATCGGAGCTAATTTTGGATGCAGATTTACCGGTTGATGTCAGGGAAGACCTGAAAACAGTACATGCGGAAGCCCAGCGTACCGCCGGGATAATCAAGAACCTCCTCACCTTTGCCCGGAAGCAGCCTCTGGAAAAGCAACCAACCGACATAAACGATACTATATCGAAGGTAATGCAACTGCGCGCTTATGAGCAAAGATTGAACAATATCAACATTACTACCCGCTTCGCTCCTGACCTGCCAAAAATCAACGCCAATACCCTCCAGTTACAGCAGGTCTTCTTAAACATTGTTATCAACGCCGAGCATTTTATGACTGAGACACATGGCAGGGGAACTTTCACTGTTACCACAGAGCGGGTGGGCGATATCGTAAGGATTGTGTTTGTTGATAATGGTCCGGGAATCGACAGAGATACCCTGGAGTACATATTTGACCCCTTCTTCACCACCAAAGAGGTTGGAAAGGGTACCGGGCTTGGCTTGAGTATCTGCCACGGGATAATAGCCGAGCATGGCGGCAGAATATATGCCCAAAGTAAGGCAGGCAAAGGAGCCACCTTCATTATTGAATTGCCTATTTCAGCCACGGAATTGAAGGAATAACAGGAATAACAGGATTAACAGGAGTAAAAGGAGTAAAAATGGAGAAATCAGACAGCAATGGAAGAAAAATCTTGATTGTGGAAGATGAGCGCTCAATTTACGATGTATGCCGGCGAGTACTAACCGGTGAAGGCCTTGAGATAGACATTGCTGTTAACGGCAGGGTGGCGCAGACCATGATTAGGGAGAAGCACTATGACCTTTGTCTGATTGATATCAGGACGCCAGTGATAAGTGGTAAAGAGCTGTATCAGTGGTTGCAGGAAAGGCATCCGCAGTTAACAAAACATGTGGTTTTTACCACCGGGGACCTACTGGCAAGTGACACCAAGAGCTTCCTGGAAGGAAGCAGCAGGCCTTTCCTGCCTAAACCATTCTCTCCTGATGACTTGAAAGCTATCGTGAAAGAGGCTTTATGAAGAATGGAATGAAGAATTCGGAGTGGTATTAGCAATGCAGAAAAGATGCATTTTAGTCGTAGATGATGAGGTCAGTATACTCAGGTATGTGGGCGCTTGCCTCCGCAAACAAGGTTTTGAAATAATTACGGCGAATAATGGCGAGGAAGCACTGGTCAAAGCCGAGAAGGAAAATCCGGTACTGATTCTTCTGGACATCATGATGCCCAAAATGGATGGCTTTGCGGTCTGTAGTCGACTGAGAGAGTGGACACAGGCACCGATAATTATGCTCACCGCTCGTGGTGACGAACAGGATAAAGTAAAATGTCTTGACCTCGGGGCTGATGACTACATCACCAAGCCGTTTGGAGCCGATGAACTGCTGGCCCGAGTGAGAGCGGTACTCCGTCGCACCAATGACGCAGCTAAAATCACCACGCCATCGTCATTTGCTATCGGTGAAATAACTATCAAATTTGCGCAGCGGCAGGTGACTGTTTCCGGTAAGGAAGTCAGGCTGACGCCGACGGAGTACAAACTCTTGCAAGAATTGGTACTCAATGCCGGTAAAGTCCTCACCCATGCTCACCTTTTAAATAGAGTCTGGGGGTCTGAGTACAGGGAAGAAAGGGAATATTTGCACGTTTTCATCCGCCACCTGCGTCACAAAATCGAGTCTGACCCGACCAATCCACGGTTCATTCTCACCGTGCCGGCCGTGGGCTATCAGTTCCGGGACGCAGTATAGCGCCATTAGATAACCGAGCCATGATTTTGAAAGGGGTGCCCGAAGTGCACCCCTTTTGCTATTTCGCCCAAAAAGTTAAGAAAATATTAAGTAGTTACCTGTAGATTTTAAGCCTTTGTTTCGCATCCCGGCGCTACTCTGGAATCAGACGGAAACCAGCAAGGATGAGAAACAAAGAGAAACATATAATTCGAGTTATTTTCCCGCTCTTCGCGTTACTCTTGCTATCTGCATGGCCATTGGCTTATGCCTATGATGTTGGCGGGGATTCTGTTGGACTTGAGCCTGTCCAGGTGATGACTGCTGAAACAAGAGTCCAACCGACCTGGACTATCTATGGCAAAGCTATCGGCAGCATTGAGTCGGGCGAGCTCTTCCATATCGACGCTGTTGACAACCCCGCAGATATCACAGTTGCTCTCAACATCACTAATTCCGATGAGCTAATCCATAGCTATAAATATTTGATACTCCGCGTCGGCATCTACGTTGAGACTTATGATGGTGCGTGGGAAGAAGTATCCGGGGCTGATGGCGAAGCACTTCCCGAAACCTATATTTCGCTGCAAAATGCTCAGGTCAGGTTCGCATTACCGGGCCTTGCCAGATATAAAGTCGCCATTGACGGCGGCAGTTTTTACTGTGTTAACGCTAACCCTCCCGAGGGTGGCATCTCCCCCAGGTTTTACCTGGATGTGGGCTAGTGTGCCCGGACCAATCACAAATAGCTAATTAAAAGGAGAAGTGAATGAACCCGGATTGGAAGATATAATTCATAGCTTCGATGTCAGTGTTGGCATCGGTAATCCTTGATGCTCAGTCAAATAAAAGGAGGGATACATTTATGGTGACAGCACTAGCCTGGGATAACGCAAGAGCTTTCAACAAGTGGTTTGAAAGTGTCAGGTTACTGCAGCAATCTTGCGGCAATAATGTGGGAGTAGTACTTGCCTTCCTGGAAAACATGCCTACGCCCTGGCGCCGTGGGAATCCCCCCGGAAACGGGGTCTACGGGAGACCGCATGGACTGAATGCAAAAAATGAATGGCCGTACGATATGCCTAGCCAAATAATAGGCAAGGAGGAAAAACAGCCGGTGAATATCGCTGCCATAGCGGTTGGCCAGGAAACGTTACAAGTTCTTGAAAGAAGCCCTGAGTTTGTGGGTAGCAGGTGAACTGTGAGAGAATCCTGGTTTGTTGTGGCAGAGAGCTACCCTTAAAGAGAGACATAGCCTGTTCACCCAAATGCTGGATGCTGTGTGCGTCGATGCTAAACAGACCAAATTAATAGTCGCCATAAAGCCGAAGCCGCCATTCCGGCCTATCTTTCCGGTGGCGGCTTCGCGTGAGGGGTCAAGTATTCGTATTATCAATGGGCCTTTGCGAGGCTTCTCTTTGTTTCTGGTGGAGACGGAGGAGAGTCGAACTATACCTGAAACACAGATTCTTTGTTTTGTTTAATTTTTTTCTTTAAGGCGATAGCCCGGCTCGGCCTGAAAATGGAAAAGGAAACCTTTTTAGGCATATTCATTAATCACCTCAGGTAGCCATACAGAGAACTTGTATAGTAACACCAGCAACTCTATGATAATATACACAGCGATTACCTAAGATATCACTCCCGCCACAGAAGTCATCATAGAGCATTTAGAGCCAGCACATTCAGGGAAAACAGGTACCACAGCGCAACCATAAATTGTTCCTTTCAATTAAGGCTTCCCAATGAGATTTCAGATTATAGTTCGTTTCATTGAATATCAGTTACTAATTCATTTACTGAATTATCAAAACGGTATGTCCACCAAATTCAAAGAAAGGTTTTTCATCATGTGTTTGGCTTGAGGAATCTGCCTCGTCCCGGTTTTCCGGCGACTTCCCCCTCTTCCATAATAACTTCACCTCTAGATATCGTGTGGGTTACTTTACCTTTAATCTTCATGCCATGAAATGCGTTTAACTGACACTTCGTATAGACCTTATCAGAATTAATCGTCCATTCCCTATCCAAATCACAGATTGTTATATCGGCATCTGTTCCCGGAATGAGTGAACCTTTGCGGGGATAGAAGCCGAAAATCCTGGCACCGTTCACCGAAGTTACCTCCACCAACCGCTCCATAGTGATGTTACCCTTATTGACTTCATTCAATAGCAAGTGCCCATACCATTCAATCAGTGGCATTCCCAGAACAGAATCGAGAATGTCATCCAGCTTGAATTCTTCCCTCAACGCTGGGGCATGGTCGCTACCGATAAAGTCTATCGTCCCATCATCAATAGCAGCCCATACTTTGTCGAGGTCTGCTTCGGCATCCCTTCCAACCTCAAACCATTCCTTGCGCTTTACATCATAGATATCTACTGGGGTATTGAGGGTAGCCATGACTTCATAGCTAGCTATCACATCTATTACCTTTTCAGTTTTTGCCCACCTCACCAGATCTATATAGCCAGGCATCCAGCAATGTAAAGCATACCATCGCATCTTGGCTTTCTTGGCAAGGTAATAAAGCTGATATGAGGCGCCACTCATTTCCTCATCCGTATATAGCAGGCTATGGTAGTTCTTTAGGTTTATAGGTATTCCCTGTTTTTTCATTATTTCAGGGACTTCGTCAAAGAACCAGTGATCAAATGGATGAACCGAGCAATACTTCCCTGTCTTGGCTACTTCCTTAAAGGCGTTGAAGATACGATACGTGCTTCTGGTGCCGGCAGGTGTAGAATAAGGGTAGGCTGCTGTCTTCTGGAAGATCTTGAACCATGCGGTACCTGCCTCCGCCAGTTCAGGTACCTGACCTTGCTCATAACCGAGTGGACTGGCTATTGAGTTAAAATCTATGAGGGCTTTTTGCTCTCCCAGTTCTATCTGTTGTTGATAAGCCTCTAATGTCAGGGGAACTGGGTCAGTATTTGGCTGTGGGAAAACCATGGTTACCCCTCCAGCCGCCGCCGCCATGGTACCTGTCTTAAAATCCTCCTTATGAGTTAACCCGGGTTCTCTCAGGTGGGTATGGAAATCGATAATGCCGGGAATTACGTATTTCCCACGGGCATCAATGACTATCTTTGTATCTTCTATTGTGCCAGGCTGAGTTACCGCAACAATCTCCTCTCCTTTAGCTGCCACGTCCAGTTCCCGGAATCCTGACTGTGTGTAAACCTTCCCATTCTTTATTAACAAATCTACTGTACTCAAGTTTCCCCCCCTTTAAAAAGGACTAATTGACCAGAAATAAAAACGGGATTTAGGATTCTTTACTGCTACTCATATCATGTATCATCATGTATCACGTCATTGAACCACCTCCAGTAGTTATATCACCTGTTACGTAGTTACTCCCGCCAGAATAGCCTCAGGAGCTGGTGGTCGATATCCAGGGCGCTATGGGGACGTACCTGATTATATTCTTTACGCCACTGCTCTATCAAGGCCCTGGAATCCTCAAGAGTAGTGAACATTTACCGGTTCAAAAGCTTGACCTGACCCCCGAAAACGGTACCAGTTATAATCTCTTAAAGGGGGAAATACATGGCCAAGAAATGGTTCACACCGTAACAGATCATCAACAAGCTAAGGGAAGCGGAAATACTGCTTAACCAGGGAGCTACCATCGCCGTTGTCAGCAAGAAAATTGGGGTTAGCGACCATCCCTACTACCGCTGGCGCAAAGAGTACGGTGGCATGCGGATCGAGCAGGCCGTGAAAATGAAGGAACTTGAGAAGGAGAATGCCTGGCTCAAGAAGCTGGTTGCCCATCTCAATCTGGATAACTTCATCCTGAAGGTGGCCGACTGGGGAAACTTCCAAGCCCATCGTGGAGGCGCCGAGCGGTGGAGCGAATACGAAATATGCTCGGCGTTTCTGAAAGGCGGGCATGCCGGGTGCCCAACAGGTCAGGAAGACCCAACGGGTAGACATATTTGCTAGCCTCATCAAAAGCATGGAAAGAAGCTAACCACTCCTACTTGATTATTGCCTGCATAACATAATATGATATATTCGAGGGGATTTTGTACCACGTGATAACTTAATACTGCTTATATGGCTATATCGAATACAGTAGCAATAAAACGAGGAGGTAAATGATAATGGCAATAAAGATTGACCATATAGGTTTTACAGTTAGTAGTCTTGAAAATGCCCTGAATTTCTGCTGTGACCTGTTTGGGGTTAAGTCTGAGGAGGTGAAGATAGACACTATCACAGAGCGTAAAGTTAGGGTAGCTGTAATTCCCGTGGACGGCGGTATGATTGAGTTAATGGAGTCGACTTCCCCAGATGGATGGATAGCAAAATATATTAATGAGCATGGAGAGGGATTGCATCATCTAGCTTTGGAAGTTAGTGATATTCGTGCTGTACTCGATACATTGAGGGAAAGAGGTGTCCCCCTCATTGATCCCGAGCCAAGACTCGGACGTAATGGGTCAATGATTGCTTTTTTGAATCCAGAATCACCGAACGTATTAATAGAGTTGGTTGAGTATTAGATGGTTATGGCATGCTCCGAGAAGAGGAGTCCAGGTATAATATCGGAAAAGAGAGGGATAGCAGATATTAGGGGAGGGAATATAAAGCAGACCAAATCAATAGTCGCCATAAAGCCGAAGCCGCCATTCCGGCCTATCTTCCAGGTGGCGGCTTCTCGTAAAGGATCTAATATCCGTATCTTAAACGAGCCTCTTGAAGGCTCAGCTTTGTTTCTGGTGGAGACGGGGGAGAGTCGAACTCCCCGTCCAAAGGAAGCTGCCCAGAATATCCTACAGGCTTAGTCAGCTCTTTGCTCTTACCTGGCTCACCTCTGCTGACCGAGTTAAGCCAGGCCAGTCGATTAAGTCTTTCACCACCTTTATCGACATCAAGAGTGGCGGCACCTCAACTTTTCGTCACCCAATCCCGACCCGTTGAGGAGGGGTCCGGGTTGGATGGCCACCTGTTTTTAGGCAGCTACTAAGGCTGGTTCGCCAATTATTTTTTACCACCGGTTTTATGAGGGTGATGGCACCTCAGCCTGCGACCCTGTAGCCTACTCCCCCTGTCGAACCCGCGCGTCCCCATTGGTTGAGGGCGTGTTCGATTCACACACCTCCTTACCGCTTCGTTTTCTTCAGTGCCCGTGACATCTCCCTTTCTACCTCGCGGCGGGCAATGGACTCGCGTTTATCGTACAGCTTCTTACCCCTGGCTACCGCTATTTCAACCTTGGCAAGGCTGTCCTTTATATATAATCTGGTTGGCACAATGGTGAGTCCCTTTTCCGACACCTTACCGATGAGACTGTTAATCTCCTTGCGATGCATTAATAGCTTGCGTGACCGCTTCGGTTCATGGCTGAAAAAGCTGCTGGGGTCATAGCGCCCGATGTGCGCGTTAAGCAGCCAGAGTTCTCCAGCTTCCGGCTTCACATAGGCGTCACCCAGGCTCACCCTTCCATTGCGTATCGATTTTATCTCCGAGCCTGACAGGGCAATGCCGGCTTCAAAACTCTCCCCGATATGATAATTATGATATGCCTTGCGATTGGTCGCAACTGTCTTGATAGCCACTGTATATTATACCACAAATAACAAGGAGAACGGGTGATGGAAATATCCATAACGGTATCAACTTTTGCCCGATTGTGGTTGCCGGCACTCGCCGACGCCCTCAAGGGGGTAACCGGTTTCTTTACTGCTCTAACGCCGGTATTAAGGTCCCGGATTCACGACTCTCCCGATAAACAGTATAGTGCCCGTCTGGATATCTCGAATCAGGAAGACAAAGGGTCGGTCAAGGGTGACCTTGACCGGTGCTCCCGGCATGGCGGTCAGTTTCATTATGACTGCCGTGGCGGCTGCCGCTTCGGTGCCGGCTTCATCAACAGAAACGAAAGACTTGTGTAGTACATCGTCGATGGCGAGGTCACGGTTACCGGTCATGCCCGAGAAATCTGCATTTGCGGAGAAAGCAACCGGCATACCCATCGCGGTAAGGGCTTTCACCAGGCTGAATTCGGTTTCGAATTCAAATTTAGGCATAGTAAGATTAACCTGCTGTCTTTCGAGCTTCGAAGTGATTTCCTTAACCGCTTCATAGTTCAATGAGTCCTCAAAGCCTTCAAACTGGCCATTCTCGGGTAGCAAGATAACCATGGCGAGTTCCTGTCCGTCATAGGGTAGTTCCACCGCCTGGTAACCGTCTCCATCGGCGTAACCAAACGATTCGGTTTGCCTCATCATCGGCACGGTAATCTGCTCGCCATCCAGTAGATGGAAAGTGCCGTCTGAAGTAGCCTCCTCGTTGAACGGGTACTGCCAGGCGGCATTAAAATAAATGGCATTGGTCAGGATGAGGCGGGTGAGGGCGTCAATGGTGCCTTGCGGGATCAGGTCTTCGATACGTCCCTCCGTCTGTTCGCTGACCCACTTGTTTATTGTGGTGCGAGACTCCTCCGGTTCTTCCATGAAATCAAGTACTCTTAGCCCGGCGCCGTAGTTTTCGGCGAGGATATCAAGAAATTCGGACCGGAACTGGTACTCTTGCTGACCCCAGATGGCATTGACAACATTCAGGCGGAAACCCGCTTCGTCCTTGCCTTCAGCGCCTTCACCCCGGCTGGCAAGTTCGGTATCAAGGCTGTTGAAAGCCGGATGCAGACTATCCTGAGGGAGTATGAAGCGGAGGGTTTCAGCCATTTGCTTTTCGGTGTCACCACGGGCACCGGCGTAGGTCATCGCCAGGGCTAGTGAGATGCTGTACGGCGAGTAGAAAAGGTTGCCATCGGCATCGCTGAGCGTCCGGTACAGTTCGAATGAGAAATCACTATTGCCGTCAACCAGTGTTGCCAGGTCGGCCTGGCTGGCTTGTGGTGTAGTTATCCTGGGCTTCTCCGATTGTACTACTTCAGCTGATACCGGCCGGGCGCAGGCAGTACTGCCCAGCAGCATGATTGCCATTATGACTACTAATGCCTTTTTCATTTAAGCTACCTCCGGTGTGATTGATGATTACTTCTGCATTTACCCCTTATATTATATATAAACGTTGAAAGGTGACTTTGGTTAGGTGTTCCCTCAGATTTGTGAAACAGCCGGCTCATTTTTCGGTCTCATATTCCCAGTCAACAAATGAGCAACCATAGTTAGACTTACCGGTACAACTCTCCG
The DNA here is from genome assembly GCA_964468755.1 of uncultured Dehalococcoidaceae bacterium. Taxonomy (GTDB): domain Bacteria; phylum Chloroflexota; class Dehalococcoidia; order Dehalococcoidales; family RBG-16-60-22; genus CAYXWH01. Next base: position 9,976 of record CAYXWH010000031.1, on the reverse strand, counting down.
GTAGTGGCGGGTTTCCTTAATTACCAGTATGACATACTGGTAGTTCCCAAGCCAGACTGTTTTCCGGGAAAGTTAACGGTACCCCTCGATAACTTCAGCAAACTATTGAAGGCTTGGCTGAGCCCGGAGTATAAGACCTGTATCATGGTCACTACCGCTTGGAGTATCAAAGGGTGATGACAGTGGCATCGATTTTCGATACTGAAGCGGGGACAATCACGAGAGATTGGAGAGTCGTGCCAGTCACGCCATAACCGGAATTCGAACTTTTTCAGGGTCTCTGTTGAGTGTCAGACCAGAGCTACTGGATGGCGACCCCGGGGGGATTTGAACCCCCGATCTCCACCGTGACAGGGTGGCATGTTAGACCGCTACACCACGGGGCCGTGTAAGCCGATGCATGGCTGATGGTAATAGTTTTTTCGTAAATAGAGTCTATCAGGTGGTGATGTGCCGTGTCAAGCTGAGCGACTAACTATCGTGCCCGGCTTATTGTCTACGCTCATACAGGCGGGGAAATGGCCCGGTGTTGTTTGAATTTTGCGTTTTATGGTATAATGACATAAACTTTTTAGGAAAGTAAATGGCGGCGAAGAGAAAAAGAGAAATAGCAACGGTAGAGTATGGCCCGGACCACGAGTATGAACTGGTTTTCATTGTCAGTCCTGAGGTTGTGGAAGAGGCTCTGGAAAACGCCATAAATGGCGTAAGCCAGTTTGTTACCAGTAAGGGTGGTACCGTCTCTCAGGTGGAGCAGTGGGGGAAGAGAAGGCTTGCCTATCCATTAAAGCGGTTTTTAGAGGGGAACTACGTACTGACCAAGTTCAAGATGCGGCCGCAGTGGAGTAAGGAGCTAGAAGCTAACCTGCAGATTTCCGAGAATATCTTGCGGCACCTGCTGGTAAAAATAGGGGATTAACTATTATTTCAGCGAGCTCCTGATGTGTATGGGGAGGTTAGAGAATGCCGAGTTTGAATAAAGTTACGGTTATTGGAAATGTAGGAAATGATCCGGAAATGCGTTTTACCCCCAATGGTAGACCGGTTACTTCTTTTTCGGTGGCTACTAACTGGATGTACACTACTCCCGACGGAGAACGCAAGCAAGAAACAGAATGGTTTAATATTGTCGCCTGGAACAAGCTGGCGGAGCAGTGTAATCAGTTCTTGGGCAAGGGTCGGCTGGTCTATGCGGAGGGTAGAATCCATACCCGTAATTGGGAAGGCCAGGATGGCCAGCAGCATTCTCGTATCGAAGTAATCGCCAATAGAGTGATATTCCTGGACAGACGGCAATCAGGCACGCTCTCCGAGGATAAGCCTGAAGACACTTCACCGGCTGAGTTTGTTGAACCGGATGATATCCCGTTCTAGCCAGTGAATGAGCACTCTGTGGCCTGATTGAGGTTAGCATGGTACAAACGAGAGAAAACAGAAGCAGAAGAGGTGGTAGGCCGAGGTACATACCGAAGCGTAAAGTGTGTGTCTTTTGCCGGGACAAGATTGATGAGATAGACTATAAGGAGCCGGCAAAGCTGTGGCCTTTTGTATCGGATAGGGGCAAGATAGAACCTCGCCGGCGGACAGGTACCTGTGCCCGGCATCAACGTCTCCTGGCGGTGGCCATCAAGAGAGCCCGGAGTCTGGCTCTGTTACCCCATGTGCCGGCTCATATGCGGAAGACGGGAGTTACCAGCTCAACTGGTAGGCATCAGTGAATAGGGCGGTATTTCCGCATTCTTATTTTGTTTAGCCAAGATTGTGTATTGTTTAGGGAGTTAGAGTGCCGAAGAGAACATATCAACCGAAGCGTATTCCCCGGAAGCGCGAGCATGGCTTTCGGGCACGGATGAGCAGCCGAGGCGGACGTGCTGTCTTGAAATCAAGACGGCAGAAAGGCCGCAAACAGTTGACCGTGGTGTGAACGGTAATCGGGCTGGGTAATGGTGGTAGTAGTGAGGGGAGAACAGTACCTGACCAAGACGGAGCAGTACGGATCAGTTTATACCAAAGGCAGTTCTTGGGCGAATAGGTCATTGGTAATGAAGGCTTTACCCAACGGTCTTGACTGGTCAAGATGCGGATTTTCAGTAGGGAGGCGGTTGGGTAAGGCAGTGGTAAGGAACCGGGTGAAGCGGGTGCTTCGTGAAATAGTGAGACAGACGCCGTTGCAGCCGGGGTGGGATATTATCTTCATTGCCCGTATTGCGGCAGCAGGTACTACTTATGCTGAGCTGGAGAAGTCAGTGAGCGGGTTGTTGCTGCGTGCCGGGTTATTAGTGGGGAAACATGAAAACATTAGCCCTGGAACTAATTAGGCTGTATCAGATGACGATATCGCGGGTTATGCCACCATCCTGCCGTTTTGTTCCCAGTTGCTCTCAATATACCTATGAAGCTATCGCCAAGTTTGGTATTTTCCGGGGAATCTGGCTCGGGATGAGGCGTTTGGCCCGTTGTCATCCCTTGAATCCCGGCGGTTATGACCCGGTGCCGTAATGCCTGACCGTATTTGTTATTATGAGAGAATTGTGTATCAGTGTGGTCGCTTCAGTTCTCTAATAGCCATAGAGACGTATTCCGGGGAAAGGAATAAATGTATTTGAGACAAAACAAACGCCGCGCAATTACCGTAATGCTCCTGGTGCTGGCACTCCTCATGGTAGGTATTGGCGGTCTGGCCTGCGTGCAGGGTTTGCAGCCGATCGGCTGGTCGGGTGGGGCAGTATCCGGTGATACCCTGTTTGTTGGCTCCAAGGAAGGCAGACTGGTGGCCGTTAATATGGTTGATGAGGGCCGCCAGTGGTCAGAGCAGCTTAAGGTATCATCTCAGTCCGGTGGTTTTGGCTGTGCCCCCACTCTTGGTGGGGGTTGTGGTGCCGGTGCGGCCAAAGTGGCCATTTATGGGACTCCGGCAATAGCCGGGGAACTGGTTTACATCAGCGCGTATAATGGCAAGGTTTATGCCTATAACACCGATTCACTGGGGGTGAGGTGGGTGTATCCCCGCGAAGGTTACCTTGAACCCATTGTGAGTGGAGTGGCGACTGATGGGGAAAATGTGTATTTTGGCGGTTCTGACGGTAAGGTCTATGCCTTGGACGCAGCTACCGGCGATTGGCAGTGGGAGTTTCAGACCGGCGATAAGGTATGGTCAACCCCGACGATTGCCGATGGCAGGGTTTATATCGGCTCCTTTGATAATAAGCTCTATACCCTCGATGCCGGTGATGGCAGCTTGATATGGGAATTTACCTCGGAAGGGGCAATTGCCGCCACGCCACTGGTTGACGGCAGTACGGTATACATCGGTTCTTTTGACCGTCATTTCTACGCGGTCGACGTTGCCGATGGCAGTATGAAGTGGCAATTTATGGGAAGTAACTGGTTCTGGGCAAAGCCGGTGGTGAATGATACCACTATCTATGTAGGATGTCTTGACGGAAAGGTCTACGCCCTGCAGGCTGACAGTGGTGATAAAGTCGCCGAGTTTGATCTGGGAAGCCCGGTTGCCTCGTCGCCGGTGGCACTCAATGGTGCCATAGTCTTTGCTTCCCGTGAGGGCGTGATCTATAGACTGGACACCGCAAGTAATGAGATAGGGCAGCTGGCGGCTGTTGAAGCCGAGGTATACGGTTCCCTCACTATCAATAACGGCGTGGTCTATATCCACACGCCGGACCTGACGTTGCACCGGGTCAATGCTGAGACGGGTGCCGTATTAATGTCCGTATCATTGGAAAGTAAGGATTGAGGTAGGTTCTATTGAATCCCTGGGAGTTAATTATTCAGCAGCCGGTGATAAACGTTCTCATCGTGCTGTCTCACTATATGGCGGATAGTTTCGGGCTGGCGATTATTGCCCTGACCATTATTGTCAACCTGATAATTCTGCCGTTAAGCTTAAAGCAGATGCGGGCGTCCAAGGCGATGCAGGACCTCCAGCCCAAGCTCCAGGAACTTCAAAAGAAGTATGCCAAGGACAAGCAAAAGCTGGCCCAGGAGCAGATGAGGTTGTATAAGGAATCCGGCATGAGCCCTACTGGATGCCTGTTACCCCTGTTAATCCAGATGCCGGTCTGGATAGCCCTCTATCAGTCGGTCATACTCTCACTGGCGGTTGCCCCGGAGGGTCTACTCAACCTGTCGCGGTATCTTTATGACTGGCCGGTGGTATATGCTATGTTACCACTGGGCAATGATTTCCTCTGGTTAAATCTGGACAAACCTGATATGTTTCTGGCTATCATGGTCGGGGTCACCATGTGGTTGCAGCAGAAGATGTCGACACCCATGTCGGCTGACCCCAGGCAGCGGCAACAGAGCCAGATGATGCTCTGGATGATGCCACTGATGTTTACCTTGCTGGCGATTTCTTTTCCCAGTGGTCTGGCGTTGTTCTGGGTGACATCGAGTGTCGTGAGAATCATTATGCAGTATTATGTAACCGGATGGGGAGGGCTGGCTCCTATGTTAGGCAGGAAGCCATCTGGTGCTGGTGGAGATAAGCAGTACCGGAAGCTTATTACGCAGTCGGAGCAGAAATCGTCGGCGGATTCCGGAGCGGATATCACGATTACTACTGATGAACCGGAGAAGGGGGAGCCGGGCAAGGACTACCTTGCCAGGTTGAGCAAGACGAAATACCAGCCGGGGCGGGACAGAGCCAAGCCACGACGGAAGAAGAAGTAGTCCGGGTGTCGTGGGTGGTGCCACGGGACTAGATTAAGTCAAGGAGATAATGGGCAATGGAGATGCCAGCGGAACAGGCGGGAATTGCTGAAGAGGCAAGGAATGTCTTGGAGACACTTCTGGACCTGCTGGAAATGCCGGGGTCCGTTTCAATTTCATCTGGCTTTCCCGTGGAAGGTCTGGAAGCGACGGAAGATTGCATTACTCTTGATATCGATGGTGAGGACCTGGGTATATTGATTGGCCGTCGTGGACAAACCCTCGCCTGCATCCAGTATGTCGTCAGGCTTATCACCTGTCATAAGACGCAAACGAGTCTGCCCATCATGGTTGATGTGGGCGGTTATAAACGTCGGCGGTGTGAGGCACTGCGGGCGCTGGCATGGAGAATGGCAGAGCGGGTGATCGCCAGGAAGGTGCCGTTTACCCTGGAACCAATGCCCGCCTTTGAGCGGCGTATTATCCACCTGGCTCTGGCTGATGAACCGCAGGTGACTACCGAGAGTACCGGAGTTGGCGAGGCACGCAAGGTAGTGATTCTACCCAAGTAAGCCCCGGTTGATTTAACCGGCGAATTATGCTACCTTCTTAAGGTAAAAAGGCGAAGACGGAGAAGAGTACGGGAAATATCGGATGCCCAGCGAGTCTGGTGTGGTGTGAGCAGATGTGTCCGCTCCTGGAAAATCCCTCCCGAGCCGCCAACCGAACGGTAGCCAGCAAGCTACCCAGTAGGCTTGGTCGGTACCGTCAGCCGTTATCCGTGACGAGGGCATAATCGTAATGATGTGTCCTGAACGAGTGCCCCTGCCTGAGGGTAGGGGAAATAGGGTGGTACCGCGGGGAAAGAAGTCCCGTCCCTATAGGGCGGGAATTTTTATTATATGGAGGAGCTCGGGAATATGTTCCAACCGGTGAGCAGTCGGGTAAATTTTCCTCAGCTTGAGGAGGAGATACTCGACTGGTGGAAGCGTAACGGCATTTTCCAGCAGAGTGTTGAATCCCGCCGGGGTGGTCACCGCTTTGTGTTTTATGAGGGGCCGCCAACAGCGAACGGGAACCCGGGGATTCATCATGTGCTGGCTCGTATCTTTAAGGATATTATTCCCCGCTATAAGGTGATGAAGGGCTATTATGCGCCTCGCATTGCCGGCTGGGATACCCATGGTCTGCCGGTGGAACTGGAAGTGGAGCGGGAGTTGGGTTTCTCCGGTAAGGCGCAGATTGAGAGCTATGGTATTGACCGGTTTAATGCCCGCTGTCGGGAGAGCGTCTTCCGGTATCTCAAGGAATGGAAGGCGATGACCGAGCGTATCGGCTTCTGGGTTGACCTGGAGCACCCCTATATCACCATGGAGAACAGCTATATCGAGAGCGTCTGGTGGGCGATAAAGCAGATGTGGGACAAGGGCCTGGTTTATCAGGGGTATAAGGTAACCCCGCACTGCCCCCGCTGCGGCACGTCACTCAGCTCCCATGAAGTCGCCCAGGGTTACCAGGACGATACAGAAGACCCATCTGTTTACATAAAGTTCAAGGTGATGAACGGATTGGACAGTCTGCCCGGAGACAAGCCGGCTTATCTGCTGGCATGGACGACCACTCCCTGGACTCTGCCCGGCAATACGGCGCTGGCGGTGGCGGCTGATGCCGAGTATGCGGTAGTGGACATGGGAGCAGAGTACCTGATTATGGCGTCAACACTGTTGCCAGCAGTGGGACTTGATGAATACCAGGTGGTGGCTAAGAGTGAGGGAGTAAAACTGGTTGGTGTGGCATATGAACCGCTGTTTAATCCTCATCACTTCGGGGTGGAGCGCCGGAGGTTTCAGGGGCAGTCGGAACTTCCTGTGCAGGAATCTGACGACCGGCTGACCTACCGGGTGATCGCTACCGATTTTGTATCTCTGGAGGACGGTACCGGGATTGTCCACATGGCACCGGCTTACGGCGAGGTTGACTACGAGGCAGGTAAGGAAGAGGGACTGGATTTTGTCCACACGGTTGATCTGCAGGGTCAGGTTATCGGCAACTACCCCTTCTCGGGGAAGTTTGTCAAGGAAGCCGACCCGCTGGTACTTGAAGAGCTGAAGAAAAAGAACCTGCTTTTCCGCAGTGAGACAATACGCCACACCTACCCGTTTTGCTGGCGCTGTGAATCGCCGCTCCTCTACTATGCCAAGGAAACCTGGTATATCCGGACTACGGCGGCGAAAGACCGTCTCATTTCCGGCAATGCTGAGATAAACTGGTACCCGGAACATATCAAGTACGGGAGGTTCGGCGACTGGCTGGAGAACAATGTCGACTGGGCATTCTCCCGGGAGCGCTACTGGGGGACGCCGCTGCCGGTGTGGCGCTGTGAGTCGTGTGATAATTATGAGTGCATCGGTGGGATTGATGAGCTTCAGGCGAAGCCCGGTTTCAGCGGTTTCCGGGAGCCGCTCGATTTGCACCGCCCCTATGTTGACGAGGTGAGCTTCGACTGTCCCAGATGTGGTGGTACCATGAGGCGGGTGCCGGAGGTTATTGACTGCTGGTTCGATTCCGGAGCCATGTCGATTGCCCAGCACCACTATCCCGCTGAGAATAAGACCCTGCTTGAAGACGGGCGTTTTCCGGCGGATTATATCTCTGAGGCGGTAGACCAGACCCGAGGCTGGTTTTACAGTCTGCACGCCATCTCCACCCTGCTGTTTGACCGTCCCTGTTACCGCAACGTTATCTGCCTGGGGCATATCCTTGATGCCCAGGGGGAGAAGATGAGCAAGGCGAAGGGGAATGTGGTCGAGCCGTGGGCGGTAATCAACAAGCACGGAGCCGATGCCCTGCGCTGGTACCTGTTTACCGCCACGCCGCCGGGCAACGTGCGCCGTTTCAATGAAAAGCAGGTCGCCGAAGCCCTTCGCCGCTTCCTGCTGACTTTGTGGAACGTGTATTCGTTCTTCGTGACCTATGCCACTATTGACCGGTTTGTTCCTGATTCGGCGGAGGAATATTCGCCGGAATCGGGGCTTGACCGGTGGATACTCTCCGAGCTCAATCAGCTGATTGACGACGTGGACTCGGCGCTGGAGCACTACAATCCCACCGATGCGGGGAGGAAGATAGAGGACTTTGTGGATGGACTGTCCAACTGGTACGTGCGGAGGAGCCGTCGCCGGTTCTGGAAGAGCGAGAATGATACTGACAAGATTTCCGCGTATAAAACGCTGTACCATTGCCTGGTAACGCTGGCCAAGTTAATGGCACCGTTTACCCCGTTCCTGGCCGAAGCAATGTACCGGAACCTGGTGGTTTCCGTTTCTGCGGAGGCACCGCCCAGTGTTCACCTGGCGGACTTTCCGCTCGCCGATAAGAGCCGGATTGACGGGCAGTTGATGGTCGGTACCCGCCTGGCAATGAAGGTGTCCAGTCTGGGGCGGGCGGTGCGGAGCCAGGCTGGCATCAAGGTGCGCCAGCCGCTCCACAAGCTACTGGTCAAGGCAGGTTCGGGGAGTCAACGCCGGGGTCTTGAGCCACTGGTGCCTCAGATACTGGAAGAGGTAAATGTGAAGGAACTGGAGATTGTCGGAGAGACCCCGGAAGTGGCGTGGCCGTCAATCGATGAGGGTGAGGTAACGGTGATGCTGGATACGGAGATTACCCCGGAACTGGCTGCCGAGGGAATGGCCCGTGAGATTGTCCATCGCTTGCAGACCATGCGCCGTTCCGCCGGCTTTGATATTGCCGACCACATTGTCACCTACTATCAGGGTGATAACTACGTGGGTCAGGTTATGACGGACTTTGCCGACTATGTGAAACAGGAAACACTGTCGCAACAACTCGTATCCGGAGTGCCGGACGAAGGTGCTTTTACGGAACAGTACCAGCTCAGTGGCTACCAGATACTACTCGGGGTGAGGAAGCTGGATTAGATTAGGGTGGCGGCGGGCTTTCGGCGGCGGTTATCGTGGTGGTGTTTCGGTTGTCACCTCGCTGGTAGATTATTTCCACCGTCTCCCCGATTTCGGTCGAGTGTATGGCTCGAGTCAGTTCATCAACATTGGCTATTTCCTGACCGGCGAAGCTGAGAATCACATCGCCTTCACGCAGTCCTGTCTGGTCGGCGGGACTGCCGGGCACGACCTGGAGGACAAGCGATCCTCTGTCCACTGACAGGTTATACTGGGCTATGGCTATCTGGTCGACAGTGTAGAGCCCTACGCCGAGCCAGGGGCGCACCACGTAGCCATTGTTGACCAGCTGCTGGATGATAGGCATGGTGGCCTCCGCGCTGATGGCGTAGCCCATACCCTCTACGCCGATGGTGGCAATCTTGGCGCTGGTGATGCCGATTACCTCACCGGTCATATTGACCAGGGGACCGCCGCTGTTGCCCGGATTGATGGCAGCGCTGGTCTCAATAAGGTCGTACAGCGTTTGTCCCTGGGACACCGGTAACGAGACCTTCTTCCGGCTGACAATTCCCTCAGTAGCCCTTATTCCCTGACCCAGGGCATTACCGATAGCGACTACCCAGTCGCCAACCCTGAGCTGGGCGGAATCGCCTATCTCAAGGGCAGGCAGGTTCCGGGCATCAACCTTGAGGATAGCCAGGTCATTCAGGCGGTCGGTGAAGATAGAGTCGCTGCCGACGGTATAGGTGCTGCCGTCGTCAAGAGTTATGGTAATGGTGTTGGCATTTTCCACCACGTGATTGTTGGTTACGATGATGCCGTTCTCATCCAGAATCCACCCCGAGCCGGCGCCTTCCTGGGTGAAGGGTCGGTTGAAAAAGTCCCGGGCGATAACCTCGGTGGTAATAGCGACCACGGCAGGTTTTACTTCGGCAACGACATCGGCGATGCTGGGGAGTGCCTCGGTTTGATTATCCGCAGATGGCGGTATCCATTCGGGGTTGATGGGGCTCGGGGCAGGAGTGGGCACCGGGGTAATTGCCGGTGCCGGCGACGGGCTGGGTGAAGGCGTGGTGGTAATCACGCAGGAACAGCTGGCAAACAGTATGAGTAACAGGACAAGAATAAGTGAAACGGCGAAATATGTAGGGTTCAGTTTTTTCATTATCAACTATTATTGTAGCACCTTGCCAGAAGTCGGACAAGAATTGTGCCCCCTCGTGAAGAGGGGGCACATCCAGTTTAACGAGTTGGTTCTACCGGATTTGGTGCGACAACCGGTGCCGCAGCCAATTCAGGCTGATACCTTGGGCAGATTAGCCAGTGCCTCTTTGACCTTTTCTTCCGGGTACTCGTAGTCAGTCAGTTTACCGGAGAGATAGGCT